>NZ_CVTV01000048.1:48685-253505 GCF_900004865.1 Pseudomonas sp. 37 R 15
CGCCCCGCGCCATGGATGGCGCGTGGCGGCGGCCCACGGATTCAAGCCTGCGTTCGGGCACACCGAGCCTGGGCGAGGTGCCGAGTGGTGGGGCGAGGACCTTTTGGTTACTTTTGGGTCCGTTCAAAAGTGACCCGCTGTAAGAGCGGAACCGCCAGCCGCCGTTACCGCAGGAATGGATATGTACTCGATCTGCCCCAGCATCCTGGTCGGCCCAGAGGTCGCCATCGGGAGCAAGCCCCCTCCCACATTATGACCGAGGAGGCCGGAAGGCCGTCACCGGAGCAGGTCCCTTTCCCCAACATCAGCGCGGCGGATAATTGGCGAGGATCTTCGCCACGGTGCTGCGGATGGCATTGCTGCGGTCCTGCGGGTTCGGCGAACTGGCCATGATCTGCTCATCACTGCCACGCCACACCAACTTGCCGTCCCTGCCATCGAGCAAATCAATCTGCAGCGTCGCCACCTTGTAAGAGATGCTGCGCGTTTCGTTGTACATCGGCGCGCCCCAGTAGCCATTCCACGGCCCGCCCCAGGCGCCGCCGTAATTGGTGGTGACCTGTTGCTGGCGGTCCTCGACGATCAGATAGGCCTGCACAGAAAGGTCGGCCTTACTGCCGGGCCCGGCGGGGCGCAGACCGCGCTGGTCAAGCTGCTCGCCCACAGCCTGACGAATGCGCTGCTCGGTGAGGTCGCTCTTGATACGCGGGTCATCCGGGCGGTATTGCAGCGCCGGCTCTTTCCAGGCCCAGTTACGGTAGGCGCCAAAGTCGCGGCTGGCGTCAAAGTCATGGTTGACCTGATTACTCTGGCAACCGCCCAGCAGCAGGACAACGGCAAGCGTAGCGATACGACGAAACATGAGGGTTCTCCGATGATCGGTCCGGCTTCAGTTGAGAATAGCGGTTAACGCGGAGGATACGCCGTCATTGCCTTCTGCACCGCCTGGCGCAACGCATCGGCGCGCTCGCTGAGGCTGCCCTGGCTGCCCGTTTCGGCACTGGCGCTCCACACCGGCTGGCCGCTGCGGGCGTCGAACAGATTGACTCGCACCACCACGACCTGCACTTCATAGGTACGCACCACCGGCACCGAGTTGTACATGCCGTAGCCATTGCCATAGCGGTTGTAGCCGCCATAACCGTAGCCATAATCGTCCTGGACCTGGCGCAGGCGCTTCTCCAGGCGCACGTCGGCGCTGACCAGCAGGTCCGGCGCACGCGTGTCATGCACGGGGCGCAGGCCACGCTGGTCCAGCGCCCCGCTCACGGCTTCGGCGACCTGGGCCGAATCCGCCCAGGCGGTCCCCGCCGGCAGCTGGCCATTGCGCCAGGCCCAATTGCGGTAGGCGCCATAGTCGCGCACCGGCGCCGGGTAAGCGCTGGCATCAAAGGTACTGGCCGCCTGGGCCGGGGCCGGCGGCATCGGCGCCGACGCGGCCACGTAAGGGTTAGGGCTGGAGCAAGCACTCAGCCCAAGAGACAACAGGATCAAACAGAGACGACGCATTTCGACCTCCGCAGACTGGGCCGCTTAGACCGGACGGCAAACCCAGTGCAAATAACGCCCAAGTCCGGCAAAGCTTGGGTGACGACGGTGAGCGAGCTCCATCTCCAACAGATCCTGCAGCTCGGCGCGCGCCTGGAATTCCACCGGCATATAGTCGTGGAACACGCGCACGCCACTTTGGCTTTCGACCTGCCACAGCCCTTCGAGTTGCGCCGCCAATTCCCGAGGGTCCAGCGGCTGTTGCGGCGTGAGGCTCTGTTTTTCGCCGGCCATATCGTTCTTGCGCATCTTGCGAAAGTGGCCCTTGAGCAGGTTGCGATAGATCAGCGCATCGCGGTTATAGAACGCCAGGGACAACCAACCGCCGGGCAGCGTCAATTGATGCAGTACCGGCAGGATCGCATGGGGTTCGGCCAGCCATTCCAGCACAGCGTGGCACAGCACCAGGTCGTAGGGCTCGGTGAGCTGGCCAAGCAAGTCTTGCCAGGGCGCATGGATGAACGTGGCGCTCTGCCCGGCGTCGGCGAACCGCTGGCGCGCGCCTTCGAGCATGGGCGCGGCGGGCTCGGCCAGGGTCACCTGATGGCCGCGTTCGGCCAGCCACAACGCCATATGCCCCAACCCCGCGCCGATATCCAGCACGCGCAACGGGCGATCCGGCAACGCCTCGGTGAGATCGGCCTGCAACACCGCCAGGCGAATCGCGCCCTTGGCGCCGCCGTAGATTTTCTCGGCGAAGCGCGTGGCCAACTGATCGAAATGCCGGTCACTCATGGGCAAACCGCCGTTCGCTGTCGGCCAGTTTGGCGCGCACCACCTCGTTCATGTCCAGGCCCAGCTCACTGCACAGCAATAGCAGGTACAGCACGATATCGCCGACTTCCTGGCCGGCATGCGCGAGTTTATCGGCCGGCAATTGGCGCGACTGGTCTTCGGTCAGCCATTGGAAAATCTCGACCAGTTCGGCCATTTCCACACTGGCGGCCATGGCCAGGTTTTTCGGGCTGTGGAACGGCTTCCAGTCGTTGGCATCGCGGATGCGGTGCAGGCGTTCGGTGAGGTGTTCGAGGTTCATTGGGGGCTCCTGAGTGTGTATAGCTTCAGGGGGATGGGGAGTGAAGGCAAGTGAATAGCGGTGTGGATCTTGAGGGCCTCATCGGGGGCAAGCCCCCTCCCACAATTTTGAGCTGTGAACACTGTTCAAATGTGGGAGGGGGCTTGCCCCCGATAAGGCCCTAATCAACGACGCTGAACTCAAGCCTGGCAGTCTGCCCGGCCTCATCCAACACACTGAGCTGATAGCGCCCCAAGCGCTCAAAGCTGGCATTGATGCTGTCCTGATTGGCGCTATCGCCCAACGGCGCACCATTGAGGAACCACCACCGCCGCCCGCTACCGCCCAGCGCGGAGATTTTCAGGCGCAGCGCTTGTTGGCTGGCAGCCGGCAAACGCAATTGGTCGCCCTCGCGCACCCCCACTATGGACAACGGCGAAGCGGCGGCCAGTGCCGGTGGCGGACAATCCGGGTCGGCGGCCGGGATGCGTGCTTCACGGCGCTCCACCCTGGGCAGCCAGGGCTCCAGCGGCGCCGGCCACAGGGCGATAGGCTTCGGTTCGGCGCCAGGGCAATGGGCGTCCACGCGCAAGCCCTTGGCGTTGATCCAGAGGTTTTCCATCAACCCCACGCTCAACGGCTGATCCAATGCCTGCAAAGTCGGCGGTGTGGTGTTGTCCAGTGTCCAGGCAAAACGCTGGCGACGACAATTGGGATCGCTGCGATTCATCGGCTGGCCCAGCGGCCAACAGATTGCCGCCACGCCCACATTGGCCGGCACGGCCTTGACGGGCGCGCTGATGCCGCGCTGGCTGTCGCGGTTGGTCAACACGTCATGCACCTGCAACATCAACGGCGCGGCCGACGCCAGGCCAAACTGCCCCGGCACCGGCGTGCCGTCCGGCCGGCCGATCCAGACGCCGATCAGATAACGCGGACCGACGCCAATCGCCCAGGCATCACGAAAGCCATAGCTGGTGCCGGTCTTCCAGGCCAGCGTCGGGCGTTGCACCAGCTCGGCCCGTGGGTCGCGATCGGGGCGCGCCTGGCCACTGAGGATGCGTCGCACGATCCAGGCTGCCCCTGGCGACAGTAATGGGCGCTCGCGCAGCGCGTCATCCGGCTGCAGGCGCAGGGTGGCACTCTTGCCGTCGCGGGCGAATGCACTGTAGCCGCTGACCAGCTCTTCCAGGCGGCTGCCCGCACCGCCCAGGATCAACGCCAGGTTCGGCTCGGCCAACGCCGGCAAGGCCAGCGGCATGCCGCCGATGCGCATCTGCGCGGCAAAGCGTTTCGGCCCGTAGGCTTCCAACAATTGCACCGCCGGCAGGTTCAGCGAGCTGGACAGCGCCGTACTCGCCGGCACCGCCCCGGTAAACCCCATGGAGAAATTGCCCGGCCGGTAATCGCCATAGCGTCGCGGCACGTCCTGCAGCAGGGACTCGGAATGAATCAGGCCGTCATCCAGGGCCATGCCATAGAGGAAGGGTTTCAAGGTGGACCCGGGCGAGCGCAGCGCGTTGATCATGTCCACATGGCCGAAGCGCTTGGCGTCATTGATATCCACAGAGCCTAGGTAGGCGCGTACGGCCATGGTTTCCTCCTCCACCACCAGGATCGCCGCCGAGGTGTGCTCAGGCAAACGCGCACGCCATCCCAGCAGCAGGTCTTCAAGGCGGCGTTGCAGGGTGGCGTCCACCGTGGTGCGGATCAATGGCGGGCTGTCCGGCCGGTTCAGGCGGCGCGCGAGCAAGGGGGCAAGGCTCGGTTCCAGGCGCGGCGCGAGCAGCAGCGGTTCTTCCAGGGCCTCATCGACCGCCGATTGCGGCCATACCTGGAACTCGGCAAGGCGCCGTAGCACTTTGTCCCGGGCCTGCTGGGCGCGTTGCGGGTGACGGTCCGGGCGCAAGCGACTCGGTGCCTGGGGCAGTACTGCGAGCAGCGCGGCTTCGGCGTGGGTCAGCTGCGCCGGGGATTTGCCCAGATAAGCCCAACTGGCCGCCGCCACGCCCTGCAACGTACCGCCGAATGGCGCACGGTTGAGGTACAGGTTGAGGATTTCGTCCTTGGACAGGTGCCACTCCAATTGCGCGGTACGCCAGAGTTGGCGCAACTTGCCATGCAGGGTGCGTGAATGCGGGTCGAGCAATCGCGCCACCTGCATCGACAAGGTGCTGCCGCCCGACACCACCCGTGCGCCGCTCAGGTTCTGCCACGTCGCCCGCACCAGCGCCAACGGATTTACCCCGGGGTGCCGATAGAACCAACGATCTTCGTAGGTCAGCAACGCGTCCAGGTAATACGGCGAGACCTCACTGGTGTGCACCGGATAGCGCCACACGCCGTTGGCATCGGCAAAGCGCCACAATGGCGTGCCATCCTCGGCCAGCACTACCCGGGCCAGGTCGTCCTGGGGCAGGGGCAACGGCCAGATACGGTCGGCCAGCCATAGCAGGGCGATGACCAACAACAGGCTCACCAGTGTCCAGCGGGCAACAAAACGCAAATTCAACCGGGCAAACCTCTATGCTTGTAGGGAACTCGCCCGTCGCAACAACGACCAAAGGCACAGTTACGCCCACCTTCTTATCAGGACACGCACATGCAGGTAGAAAGCTTTTTCGAGTGGTTGGGCCAGGCGCTCGGCTCCGTCATCCGCTTTATCGTCGACGGTCTGAGCGGCTTGTTCGGAGCCTTGACCCATGCTGGCGGCAACTTTATCGATGGCTTGTCGCGCACCCTGGGCATGGACACCTCGATCATCAGCATCATCACCCTGATCGTCGGGTTGCTCCTGCTGTACTCGGCGGTACGCGCCTTTATGCGGGCCTCGGTCATTATCGGGATCATCTGGCTGGTGCTGGGGCTGTGGTTGTTGAGCTGGGTCGTGCACTGATCCCACACACACCGCACAATCCCTGTGGGAGGGGGCAAGCCCCCTCCCACATTGATCCCCATTTCAACTTCAGCGATCAGCGGCCCTTGATCACCATATCCGCCGGAGTGTCACCCACCGCCTGCCAGTTCGGCCGATACATCGACTCCACCTGCGGCGGCGGCACGCGGTAGGTGCCCGGTGTCACGGCCCGTGCCAGGTACAGCAAGTGCGTCGTGCCGCCGTAACCGTCCAGGTTCATCGCCGCCACGTAGCGGTCATCACGAAACTCCTGATGCTTGAGCGACGCGTTCTGCATCGACTCGCGCCACTCCTTCACCTGGCTGCTGGCGTTCTCCAGGCTGGCCGCGCTTTGGGCCAGGTTCTGGTTTTCCAGTTCCAGGCCGGCGGGCAGCAGGTCGACCACCAGGGCATCCGGCACGCGTTGTTTGGCGCTGACCGCCAAATGCACCAGCACCAGATCCCCGCTGTTGAGGCTACGCAGGTTCAGCGGTTGGCCGTTCATGCCCAGGTACTCACGACGGATGCTCAGGTTCTCACCGCCCGCTGCCGGTGGCACTTGTGGATAACCGGAAATCGTCAGTTGCTGGTACACCGGCGTTTGCCCCTGATTGCTCAGGCTCAAGTCGCTGGTCAGCAGCTTGTCATCCAGTTGCAGCGTCGATTGCTGGTTGTTCAGTTCACGCACACCGCCACTGCCGGTCAGCGACACCTGCCAGTTCGCCTCTGGCTGGGCGAGCCCGAGCCGCCCGGCGAGGAACAGCGAATTACGCTCCTGGGTCGACAGATACGGGCTGGCCGCCAACTGGTCCGAGAGTGTGAACAGGCGTTCCTCGCGCTTGCCCTTGGCCAAGTCATTTTCTTCCAGCAACGCCAGGATCATCGCCTGATCGCGCAACGGGCTGCCGTAGTCGGCCAGCCATTCCTTGGCGCTGCGCTGCGCGGCCAGGCCGGCGAGCAACGCCTGGTCCGCACGCGGCTGGTCGCCCATTTTCTGCAGGGCGATGGCCAACTGCACCAAGGGCAAGCCGGAACGCGCATCGCTGCGTCGCTCGAAAATACTGCGCAAGGCCCCCAGCGGCGCCTGCTGACTGCGCGCCAGGACCATGCCGGCGTAGGCCTGCACGGCAAAACGGGTGTGTTCGGCGTTGTCGCTGTAGTCGACTTCGATCAGGTTGCGCTCCTGCACATAGCGCAGCAGACGCTCACTGGCTTTCTTCAGCGCCTCGGCCGGTACCGCAAAACCCTGGTCGCGGGCGCGCAGCAGGAAATCGGTGACATAGGCGGTCAGCCAATATTCTTCCTCGCCGTCGGCGCCCCACAAACCGAAGCTGCCGTTGTAGCGCTGCATGCCCAGCAGGCGTTCGATACCCAGCTCGATCTTGCGTTTACGCTCGGCATCCGGCTCGCCCTTGATGCTCAGGCGTTTAAGCAACGCGTCATCGGCATACAGCGATGGGTACAGGCCGCTGGCGGTTTGCTCAAGGCAGCCGTAGGGATAAGCCTTGAGCGCACTGATCTGCGCGCCGAGGTTCAACGGCGGTCGGCTGGACAGGCTCAACAACGCCTCGCTGCCAGCGCTGTCGAACTGCTCCAGCGTGCCCGCAGGCAAGCTCCACGGCTGGTCCTTGAGCACGGCGCGGTAATGCTTGAGCAACGCAGGGTAGGCAGGGCGCACACCCAGGGTCCATTCACGGCTGAACGGCGGCAGGTTTTCACCGGGTAGATCCAGGCCGTTGACCGTCACCTTGACCTTGCCGTTGCCCAGGCCGCCCCAGGCTTTTACCGGGATGCGCAGCGTGGTGCGCTGGCCTTGTTTCAACTCGACGCTGTGTGCGCCGCCGTTGACCAGCTCCAACTGCCCTTCGGCGCTCAGTTGCACCTCCAGCTTCTGCGCCTTGCCCGAGAGATTGGACAGGTCCAGCGCCAACGTCGTCTCGTCACCACCGGCCAGGAAGCGCGGTGCCGACAGCTCGGCAATCAGCGGCGCGGCGATCACTGTCTTGGCTTCGGCCATGCCGTAGCGGTCATCGCTCCAGGCCTGGGCCATCAGGCGCAGCTCGCCGTTGAAGTCCGGAATATTGACGCTGACTTCGCCCTCGCCCTGCTCGTTGAGCGTGACCGGCGCGCTTTGCAGGGCGACGATGGTCACGCTGGTGTCCGGGCGCTTGCCGCCCTTGGCCAGTGCCGCATCGCCCCCGAACGCCAGGCTGGCCAGACGGCCCTGTCCGGCTTCGATCAACTGGCCATAGATGTCGAACTGGTCCACGCCGTAGGCCTTGCGGCCGAACAGGCTGGAGTACGGATCGGGTGTCGGGTATTCGGTGATATTGAGAATGCCCACGTCCACCGCGGCCACCAGCACATGCACCTGTTTGGGCACGCTGCCGTCGGCGTTTTTGGCGGCGATTTTCACCGTCAACGGCTGTTTGGGGCGCATTTTTTCCGGCGCCGTCAGCGTCAGGCCGAGCTTGCGCTGGGTACGGTCCAGCGGCAGATGCAGCAGGCCCACCGCACGTTTGGGGGTGATATTGGCTTTGCGCTCGCCGGGACGGATCACCAGCGCACTCACGTACAGGTCATGCCGCGACCATTTCGGGTCAAGCTTCACGGCAAAGCTTTTGCCCTCGGCCGGCACGTCGATTTCCTGCCACCACAGCGGGCCCTCGGCGGACTCCACCAGCAGGTAGCCTTTACCGGCCGCCGGCGGCGTGACGGTGACGTTGGCGGTGTCGCCATCGGCATAGGCGGGTTTATCCAAGGCCAGCTTGACCTGATCGGGGCGCACGGCGCCGCCTTCGGTGTTGTCCTGGGCCTGGTAGCCGGCCCAGAAGCGCAGGCTGCTGATCAAACCGGTCTGCGGGTCTTCGACCTCGACGCGGTAAGGGCCCCACTCCACCTGGAAGCTGACCTTGGCGGTGTCGCCGGCCTTGATGTCGAGGGTTTGTTCGTCGAGGTTGAGGAATTTCTCGTTGTAGTGATAGCTCCAGCCATCATTGTCCGAGTAGTTCCAGTAATAGTCGCGGCGCTCACGCACCAGACGCACCTTGAGGTTCTGCGCGGCAAGTTTCTGACCGTCCTGGTTGGCCACCAGCACTTCGAATTCCGCCGGGCCGTCGCCGTTGGTTTCAGTGCCATCAAACAGCCCGCGCAGGCCCGGCAATTGCTCGGCCGGCCAGATCGGCTGTACCAGGCGCCGGGTGATCGGCCGCCCACCCGACTCTTGCAGGCTGGCTTGCACGATCAGTTGCAGCGGCGACTTGGCCTCGGCCCATTTGCTTTCCAGGGTCAGCGCTTCCTGGCCCTTGGCGTCCAGCGTGCTCTCGTCCAGTTCGAAATCCTGGCTCAGCTCTTCTTCGGTGACCGAGCCGAACTGGTAGCCCGGCAAGTTTTTTACCGCCTCGCGCAGCGGGCGCACATAGACCTGCCCGCTGACCCGATTGCCCGAGGCCGGCGCGCCGTACAGATAACGGCCATTGACCTGGATAACCGCGTCATCCGCCGGGCTCAGTGGCGTGTCACTGCCCTTGAGCTCCAGCGCCAGGCGCTCGGGCAGGAAGTCTTCGACGAGGAACTCATACAGCTGCGGCTTGCCGTCGCCCAGGTCGAATACCAGCTGCCAGCGCCCGGTCGGTGCTTCGCCGGCCAGTTGCAGCGGGTATTGATAGAGACCGGAGGCGTCGGCCTCCCACACGAATTTGCGGCTGACCTGTTCATCGGGGCGCCGTACTTCGACGCTGACCGGCTGCGGCTTGACGGCGTTGCCATCCTTGTCGCGCAACAGGGCATTGAGCAGCACGGTTTCACCGGGGCGATACAGGTCACGCGGGCCGAATACAAAGAATTGCAACGGATGGGACGGCTGGCCACCGATATCGAACTCGGCCAGATCCAGCGCGGCACTGTCCAGGCGCAACAAACTGGTTTGTTCACCCTGCTTGGCGAGCAACACCTGGGCTTTTTTCGGCAGCGGCAACTCGGCGTGGCCACCGTCTTCGGTCTTGCCCTGGCCGAGCACACGGCCTTCGGCATCGAGGATTTCCAGTTCGACGCCATTCAACGCCTTGCCGCCCTCCAGCGCCTGGGTAAACACATCCAGGCGATTGGCGTAGCGGTGCACCGACAGGCCGATATCACTCAAGGTAAACAGGGTGGCCGGTTGCGAATAGTTGTAGGTACCCGAAGCACGCATCACCGCCAAATATACGCCGGGCTGCTGCAGTTGCTTGAGGCCGGCGATCGGCAGCAACAGGGTTTCCCGGGTGTTGCGCGCCGGGTTCAGGTCGAAACGCCCGCCGTAGACCAGATCGGCCATGGGCAGCAATTCGCGGGATTCGTAACTCTGCAGACTGGTATTGCGCCCCCACTGCGCCAGGAATGCCGGCAGGGACTCGGCCTTGATGCGGAAGAACTCGACGTCGATCTTGTCGACGTTCAGCGCGATCACCGGCAGGCCCTCGGCCAGGCGCGTCGGCAACAGCGTGCCGCGGCTGGCAAAACCGACGGTGGCTTGCAGGTCGCGGGTTTCCAGGCGAGCGGTGTATTCGGCGGCGAGCGTGTTGGCGTTGACTGCCTTGACCCCGGCGTCCACCGTCAGCACCAACTTGCGCTGCGGCTCCAGGTGGCGCAGGCGCAACTCCATCAGGTTATCCGAGAGCTCCCAGGCGCCGTCGACCTTGCCCGACTTGCTGTCGACCAAATGGACTTTGTCGGCGAACTTCTGCTCCGGGTCCAGGGGAATGGAAAAACTCACCGACAAGGTGCTGGCCCCATCCAACTGCACCTCGGACACATCCACCACGCTTAACTCACGCCCGGCGTAACGCTGCTTCAACGCCGTCACATCCACCGCCGCCTTGGCCGGCTTGGGCGCCACGCTCGCCGCCGGGGCAGATGGCGCGGACGGTTTATCGGAAGAATCGCAGGCGCTCAGCAGGGCCAGCGCACAGGCCAGGAACAATCCTTTGTTAAGCATGGGGCACTCATAGTCAGAGGAAACCGAGGGTGAACTATATATCAGCGCCGACCAACCCGCTGTGGCGCCGATCACATTGACCGACGGAGGGTGGATTGGTTCTTGGAGGGACTCAAGCTCCAGCTAAATCCCACAGCCGCTGGAGACCAGAATGTGGGAGGGGGCTTGCCCCCGATAGCGGTACATCAGCAACAAATCAGTTGCCTGACGTATCTACCCAACTCTGTAGCACCACCGTAACCACGATGCGAAGCGAGCCGCTCTTGATCTTGATCTGCTTTTGATCTTGATCTCAGGCGCCCCGTTAAACCACGCTGGCCGAACGCAGGCTTGAATCCGTGGGTAACCCGGCAGGACGCCGGGTTAGCCGCACTGGGCCAGGGATGGCCCATTGCGGCGGCCCACGGATTCAAGCCCACATTTGGACCGGGATCGACACAACATCCTGGTCGGCCCAGAGGCCGCCATCAGGGGCAAGCCCCCTCCCACATTGGATCTGCGGTGTGGTTAATGGACGGTTACAATACCGCTCCACCAAGGAGCCTTCATGTCCACCCTGCTCGCCGACTGGCGCCACCGCCCCACCCATCGCCGTGTCTGGGCCCTGGCCGCGCCGATGATCCTGTCGAATATTTCCGTGCCGCTGGTGGCCCTGGTCGACAGCATGGTCATCGGTCATCTGCCCCACGCCCACCAACTGGGTGCCGTGGCCGTCGGCGCCAGCCTGTATACCTTCCTCGCCTGGGCCATGGGCTTCTTGCGCATGGGCTCCACCGGCTTTGCCGCCCAGGCTGCCGGGCGCAATGACGGCGCGGCTTTGCGCCAGGTGCTGTTGCAAGGGCTGCTGCTGGCGTTGGGGCTGGCGATGTTGCTGGGCACCGTGGGTATTCCGCTCAGCCATCTGGCGCTGGAGTGGATGCAGCCCTCGGCCGAACTGAACCAACTGACCCGGGAATTCTTCCATACGCGTCTGTTCGGACTGCCTGCCGCGCTTGCCAGCTACGCGCTGGTCGGCTGGTTCCTCGGCACCCAGAACGCCCGTGCGCCGTTGGCCATCCTGCTGACCACCAACCTGGTCAATATCGCGCTGAACCTGTGGTTCGTTCTGGGCCTGGATTGGGGCGTGGTCGGTTCGGCCCGCGCCTCGGTGATCGCGGAGTGGACCGGCGCCCTGCTCGGCCTGGCCCTTACGCAAAAAGCCCTGCGCGCCTATCCCGGGCATATCGCCTGGGCCGCACTGAAGCAATGGCAAAGCTGGCGCCCGCTGCTGGCGGTGAATCGCGATATCTTTATCCGCAGCCTGGCGTTGCAGTCGGTGTTTTTCATGATCACCGTACAAGGCGCGCGCCTGGGGGACGCCACAGTTGCAGCCAATGCCCTGTTACTCAATGGCCTGTTACTGACGGCACATGCCCTGGATGGCCTGGCCCACGCCGTCGAGGCCCTGTGCGGCCACGCCATTGGCGCACGTGACCGCCAGGCGTTAAGGCGATCATTGGTGGTTGCCTGTGGATGGTCGCTGATCGCCAGCGTCGGGTTCGCCCTGCTGTTCACCTTCGGCGGCCATCTGTTTATCGCCATGCAAACAGACATTCCCAGCGTGCGCGAAACCGCCGACATCTACCTGCCCTACCTCGCGGTATTGCCGTTGATCGCAGTGTGGAGTTATTTGCTCGATGGGCTGTTTATCGGCGCCACGCGGGCGCGGGAAATGCGCAATGGGATGTTGCTGACGGTGCTGCTGATGCTGCCAATTGCGTGGGCATTGCAGGGGTTGGGCAACCACGGGTTGTGGATCACCTTTCTGTTGTTCATGGCGGTGCGCAGTTTGACCCTGTGGGCAATTGCCTGGCGGCTGAATCGGCAAGGGCTGTGGCTGGGCGCCAACTGAACAAAGGCAATCCAAATGTGGGAGGGGGCAAGCCCCCTCCCACATGTTTTATGAGGACAGGTAGGAAGAACGGGTCAGGCCCAGGCGCAACGCGTCCAGGAACTGGGTGCGTTCCGACGCGGAGATCTTCGCGCTGGCACACTTGTCGCGGTAATGCGTCATCAATTCCTCCGGCGACAAGTGCACATAGCGCAGCATGTCTTCGATGGTGTCGTGAGTCTCGATCCCGGCGCTGTACACCGAACCGTCTTCACGCTGGTAGATGTTCACCGAATCGGTGTCGCCGAACAGGTTGTGCATATCGCCGAGGATTTCCTGATACGCGCCGACCAGGAAGATGCCCAGCAGGTAGTCTTCGCCCTCGTTCAAGGCATGGACCGGCAGGCTGGTCTCGATGCTCTGCTCGTCGACGTACTGCTTGATCTTGCCGTCGGAGTCACAGGTCAGGTCTTGCAGCACGGCGCGGCGCAGCGGCTCTTCGTCGAGGCGATGCAGCGGCAGAATAGGCAGTACCTGGCCGATGGCCCAGGTGTCCGGCAGGCTCTGGAACACCGAGAAGTTGCAGATGTACTTGTCGGCCAGCTTGTCGTTGAGTTCGTCCAGCACCTGGCGGTGCGAGCGCTGGCGGGCCTTGAGCGAGTTGTGCAGGCGACGGCACACCGCGAAGTAGCACTGCTCGGCCAGGGCTTTCTCGGCCAGGGTCAGCTTGCCGTCGGCATACTGGGTGGCCACGTCGCTCATGTAGTGAGTGGCGCGCCAGTAGGTTTCGGTGACCATCTCGATATCGGTCGGGCCGAGCAGGTCCACCAGCCACTGCACGGTTTCCGGCAGGCTTTCCTTGTTTTCGATGGTCGGGATTTCGTCGTTGTGTTTCTCGACGTCGGTCACCTGCACCACCAGCATGGCGTGGTGGGCCGTCAGGGAACGGCCACTCTCGGAGAAGATGTGCGGGTGCGGCAGGCTCTGCGCGTCGCAGAACTCCTTGAGCATGCCCACCACCACGCCGGCGTAGTCGTCCATGTCGTAGTTGATCGAGCTGGCGTTGCGCGAGTGGGTACCGTCGTAGTCCACGCCCAGGCCGCCGCCCACATCGATGTGGTCCACCGGCAGGCCGAGGTTGCGCAGTTCGCCGTAGTAACGAATGGCTTCCTTGAACCCGTGCTGGTAGTCGGCCAGGTTGGCGATCTGCGAGCCCATATGGAAGTGCAGCAGGCGGATGCCCTGGTCCAGGCCGGCCGCGCGAAAACGCTCGACCACCGACAGCAGCTGCGCCGCCGACAAACCGAACTTGGACTTCTCGCCACCGGTGTCCGCCCACTTGCTCGAGGCCAGGGACGACAGGCGCACACGCAAGCCCACCTGCGGCTTGACCTTGAGGCTGGCGGCCTCTTCGATCACCAGTTCAACTTCGGATTCTTTCTCGATCACGATGAACACGTTGTGGCCGAGCTTCTGGCCCATCAGCGCCAGGCGGATGAATTCACGGTCTTTGTAGCCGTTGCAGACAATGGTGCCGCCCTTCGGTGCCAGGGCCAGCACGGCCAGCAGCTCCGGCTTGGAGCCGGCTTCCAGGCCGATGGAGACGTTCTGGGTGGCGATGATGTTCTCGATCACCGCTTCCTGCTGGTTCACCTTGATCGGGTACAGCGCGGTGTACTGGCTCTGGTATTCCAGGCGCTCGATGTTCGAATCGAAGGCACCGGTGAGCTGGCGCACACGGTCTTGCAGGATATCGGGGAAGCGCACCAGCAGCGGCAACGACAGGCCGCTTTTGCGCAGCTCGTCGACTTGCTCGTACAGATCGACAGGCGTGCTGTTCGGACCGTTCGGACGGACTTCTACGCGACCGGCTTCATTGATCGCGAAATAACCGGCCCCCCAATGGCGAATCCCGTAAACACTGCGGCTGTCCGCAACTGTCCATTGGCTGCCATCGTCTTTGCGTGTGCGTCGTACGGACATCGAAGTCCCCTATAAATGAAGGCGAAGGCACCACCTCAAGCGGAGGCTGGCGCAGTCTAAAGAATGAAAATGACGATTTGCCTGTTAAGGGAGGTAGACCTCGCTCGCAGGACAGAGTTTAGACACAGGTTGGGAAGAGGCTTTCAGCCGCCGGACTTCTTGGCCTTGTAACCGAGCTTGATCAGCTCGGCCAACAGCAGTTCGACATGCTCGCCCTGGATCTCGATGACCCCGTCTTTCAACGCGCCACCGGTGCCGCAGCGCTTTTTCAGCGTGGTGGCAAGTTCCTTGAGCGCCTCTTCGGCCAGCGGCACGCCGGTGATGGTGGTCACCGTCTTGCCGCCACGGCCTTTGCTCTCGCGGCGTACGCGGGCAATGCCGTCGCCTTCGGGAATCAGGGTTTGTTTGCAGGTGCACGAATCCACGGGCTGACGGCAGTCCGGGCAGTGTCGACCTGCATCGGTGGAAAATACCAGGCCACCCAAGGCGGCGAAGGATGCGGCTTTCTTGGCCACCGGCAATCCTCTAGGGGATGAAAAGTGGCGCAGTGTAACGGCAAAAAGCCAAGTTGCTAAGGGCCAAATGGCGCCATTTCATGCAACTTTAGCGACGCAACGCCAGATAGCGCCGCAGGCCTTCTTGCGCGTCCGGGCAGTAAGGCTTGTGTTTGGCCTCGCTCAACACCGTTTCAATCGGCAGGAAGCGCGCTTCCATGACTTCTTCGGGCTGCAGGCACAGGGGCCCATCCCATACCGCCGAGTAGGAGGTGCACCAAAGCCTGCTGTCGCCGTCTTCGAAATAGAAATGGTCATGTTCGATCAATTCCACGCCGCTGACGCCAAGCTCTTCTGCAAGTTCACGGGCCGCCGAATCGGCATAGGTTTCCCCTGCCGCGACCATCCCGCCCGCTGCCGTGTCCCAGAAACCGGGATACAACGCTTTGCTCAGGGTGCGCCGATGCACACACAGCTCGCCCCTGGAGTTGAACAGGAAGATAAAGGTGCAACGGCCAATCAGCCCGCGCTGGCGCAGGTCGGACCTTACGAGGGTACCGAGCGGGTTGTCGTGTTCGTCAACCCACTGGATCAGTTCAGCATCGGAGGCTACCCGGTGGGCGGCCTCCTTTTGAGTAGCGTCCATCATCAACCCTGGTTGAGGAGCTGACGCAAATCGATCACTGCAGCGTTGGCCCGGGAAATGTAGTTGGCCATCACCAGCGAGTGGTTCGCCAGTACGCCGAAGCCACTGCCATTGAGAATCATGGGGCTCCACACCGGCTCCTGCGAGGCCTCCAGCTCACGAATGATCTGGCGCACGCTGACCGTGGCGTTTTTCTTGGCCAGCACGTCGGCAAAGTCGACCTCGATGGCGCGCAGCAGATGGGACAGCGCCCACGCCTGGCCACGGGCCTCATAGAACACGTTGTCGATCTGCATCCATGGGGTCTCGACCACTTCTTCATCGACCTGGGGCACTTCACCCGGCGCCAGCGCTTCGGTTTTCAGCGCGGTGTTCAGCTTGACCCGGCCCACGCTGGCCGACAGACGCTGCGACAGCGAACCCAGACGGGTGGCGACATCGCCCAGCCAGTTGTTCAGGTTGTCGGCGCGGGCATAGAACAGCGCCCCCTTCTGATTCGGGTCGGACAGGCGTGCTTCGTAGCGACTCAGGGAATTGATGCCTTCCTGGTATTCCGACTCGCTGGACGGCAGCACCCAGCTCTTGTTGTCAAAGTTGAAACGCGGCTCGGCCTTCGCCAGGTCAGCGTCTTCAGCCGACTGCGACTGGGAACGGGCGAAATCCTTGCGCAGGGCGCGGGTCAGGTCGCGTACCTGCACCAGCACGCCGTACTCCCAGCTCGGCATGTTGTCCATCCACAGGCCTGGCGGGAAGCGATCATTGGAAATGTAGCCACCGGGCTTGTCCAGCAAGGTACCCACTACGTTTTTCAGGGTTTCGACCGTGGTGTAGCCGATCACCATCTGCTTGCCTTCCTTCTCGGCGGCAAGCTGGGCGTTTTGCTGGACCGGAAACAACGCCGGCTCCTGGCTCCAATACCAACCCAGGCCACCGGTGACCAGAAGGTACAAGCAGATCACGCTGAGCAAGGCGCGGCTCATCAGCAGGTTGCGAACGTAGCTGCGGTTGGCCGACTTGGGCTCAGGGGCGGGGCCTTTGGCACTGCCTTCACGGTTTTTCCAGTCCAGCATGGCGATATCCTTTCAATCACTTGAGTTCATGCACATCAATTGTCCGGGTGCGGTCAAACACTCCGACCACAACCCTACCCCATCGTGCCCATCGGTGCGGCGCTTTTAAACCAAACTGGCGCATACCCGAGGGTGGACTATAAAGGATGCACGCCTTTTACACAGCGCGACCACAAGGTCAAAAAATGAATACCGCAGACGCGTACTTAATTGACGTATGACACTCATGCAATAGAAAAAGAGATGCTAGCATAGGGCCACTAGTCGACCTCAGCATGCACCTTCACAGTAGTCAGGATATGACCGAGTCAGAAGACCCCAGCCGCGAGCGTCTCAAGCAGCATTTTGCCCAGCGGGTAATTCATCAGGCACGTCAAATTCTTGAGATCTGGCAGCGCCTGCAGCGCAGCGAATGGTCGAACGCCGACTTCTCCGAGCTCAGCGAAGCCACTCTGCGCCTGCTGCGCTTTGCCGAGCGTTTCGAACAGCCCGAGCACCGCCAACTGGCCCAGCACATTGGCGAGTCCCTCAAGGCCGTGGACGAAAACCGTGGCCGCCTGAGCAGTCACCTGATCACCGAGCTCAACCGTTTGATGCAGCGCCTGTCGCGCACCGGGCTGCGTCAGGGCGATCAGCTTGAGCAAACCCAGCTGCCGCCGATGCGCAAGCCGATCTACGTGATGCTGGCCGACCACGACCGCGCCGAACGCCTGGCCAAGCAGCTGGAATTTTTTGGCATGAGCGCGCAGTCCCTGGACAGCGTCGCAGCGTTTCGCGCCTCCATGGCCGAGCGCCTGCCGTCGGCCATCGTGATGGACGTCGACTTCTGCGGCACCGGGCTGGGGCTAAAACTGGCCGCCGAAGCCCAGCAGGGCCTGGAGCAAAAGCTGCCGCTGCTGTTTTTCAGCCTGCATGAGACCGACACGCCGACGCGTCTGGCCGCCGTGCGCGCCGGTGGCGAAGAATTCCTCACTGGCACGCTGGAAGCCTCGAGCCTGCTGGAAAAGATCGAAGTGCTGACCTGCGTCGCTCAATATGAGCCGTATAAGGTGCTGATCATTGACGACTCCCGCGCCCAGGCGTTGCACACCGAGCGCCTGCTCAACAGCGCCGGCATCGTCACCCGCACCTTGATCGAGCCGATCCAGGCCATGGCCGAGCTGGCGGACTTCCAGCCCGACCTGATCATCCTCGACATGTACATGCCCGCCTGCACCGGCACCGAGCTGGCCAAGGTGATTCGCCACAACGACCGCTATGTCAGCGTGCCGATCATCTACCTGTCGGCCGAAGATGACCTGGACAAACAGCTTGATGCGATGAGCGAAGGCGGTGACGACTTCCTGACCAAGCCGATCAAGCCGCGCCATCTGATCACCACCGTGCGCAACCGCGCGGCGCGCGCGCGCAATTTGAAGGCGCGGATGGTGCGCGACAGCCTGACCGGGCTGTACAACCACACGCATATCCTGCAATTGCTCGAAGACTGCAGCTTCCGCGCCCGTCGCGAAAACAAGCCGCTGAGCTTCGCCATGCTGGATATCGATCACTTCAAGCGGGTCAATGACAGCCACGGTCACCCCATGGGCGATCGCGTCATCAAGAGCCTGGCCTTGTTCCTCAAGCAGCGCCTGCGCAAGACCGATTACATCGGCCGCTATGGCGGTGAGGAATTTGCCATCGTGATGCCCGACACCGACCTCGAATCGGCCTGCAAAGTACTGGACGACATTCGTGGGCGCTTTGCGGAAATCCACTACCCGGCCCAGCCACAGGACTTATGGTGCACCTTCAGTGCCGGGCTGGTGGAACTGTGCGACGGCTCCGACAGCCTGATGATGGCCGCCCAGGCCGACGAGGCGCTGTACCGTGCCAAGCATGCGGGACGCAACCGCGTGCAGGCGGCTCGCCCATCAAAGCAAAGTGCCATCTTTTCACCGGAATTCACTGATTCGGTCATAACGTTGTAATGGAAACGCAATAACTTCAGGCACCTATCTTTTGCTGTCGGTTGAAACCACGCATGCGCCTGAAGCTGCTGACCAATCTCAATACCCTTCTGCTGGTTGCCGTGTGCCTGGCACTTGGCGCGACGCTATGGTGGTCGCAACGGGCGCTGGAGCGCCCGTACCTGTTGATGGAGCGCTATCTGGGGCTGTCCCAGGTCTTTGAGAACCAGGCCGCACGCAATATCGACGACTACCTGGCCAGCGGCGATGCCCTGCGGTTGAGCAGCGCCGGCCAGAGCCTGGAAAGCCTGTTGCAGCAGCTCGACTCACTGCCGCCCGAGTTGGCGCAAAGCCTGCGCCCCAGCCTCGCGGACCTGGATGCCTTCAGCAAAACCGACCTGCTCGCCGCCGGTAAGCTGGCCGGGGACCCGCAAGCGCTGCTGCTGCAAGCCGAACGCGAACTGGGGGCGAACCTGGAGCAACTGAGCCAGTACGCCGGCACGGTCGATTCTGCGGAGGCAGCGCGCTACCTGCCGCCGCTGCTGGCCGCCTCGCAACACCTGGGCAAACTGTCACTGGCGCGCGACAAACTGGTCAGCAGCGGGCGCGCCGAGCTGGCCGATGACGTCGAGCGTGAAATCGCCAACATCCGCAGCCAGGCCGACCTGTTGGCCCAGCTGCCTTTACTGGGCGTAAAGGCCAGCGCCGAATCCAGCACCGACGATTTTTCCGCCTTGATGGGGCTGCAAAACACTGAAAAAACCGAAGCGCTGGACACCGGCGTTGACCTCAAGCGTGAACTCAACGGCCTGTTGACCCGCTACCCCGCCGAACTCAAGCGCACCCGCGAACAGATCCAACAACGCGCCGACCTTGCCACCGCCACACACACCAAGATCACCGGTGTGCGCCAGGCCATCGCCGGCCTGGAGCCGGTGGTGCGCGCGCAACACGCCAGGATCCAGGGCGAAGTGCGCCTGATACAAGGGCTGATGATTGGCCTGATCCTGCTGATCGCCCTGTTGATCGACACCTTGCAGCGTCGCCTGGCGCGGGTGCTGACCGCCCTTGCTCCGGCGCTGTCCACCTGGGCCGAAGGCAACTTCAGCCAGCCGATCGCCTTGGGCAGGACCAACCGCGAACTGCACGATATCCAAGCCTCGCTCAACCGCCTGCGCGCTTATCTGGTGGACCTCGTCGGCACGATTCGCGGCAACGCCGAAGAAGTCGCCGGCAGCAGCCGCGCCCTTGCCGAACTGAGCAACGGCCTGCACCACGGCGCCGAACGCCAGGCCGGGGATACGGCGCAGATCCGTGACTCCCTCGGCGAACTGGAAGCGACCATCCAGCAAGTGGCGGGCGATGCCAGCCAGGCCGCTGGCGCCAGTCGCAGTGCAGGCATCGCCGTGGAACAAGGCCAGCGGGTCATCGGCCTGAGCCTGACCGGGTTGCACGCCCTGGTGGGTGAAGTGCAGCAAAACGCGCAAATGATCGAGAAACTTGCCGAAGAGTCCGCCACCATCGGCGGCGTACTCACGGTGATCCGCTCGATCGCCGAGCAGACCAACCTGCTGGCGCTCAATGCAGCCATCGAAGCCGCCCGCGCCGGTGAGGCCGGCCGAGGGTTTGCCGTGGTCGCCGATGAAGTGCGCACCCTGGCCCAACGCACAGCCGGCGCCACTGCCGAAATCCAGGGTTTGATCAGCAGCCTGCAAACCGCCGCCCACCAATCGGTGCAAGGCATGCGTGCACAAGTCGAACACGCCGAAGCCACCGCCGAGCAAGCCCAGGCCGCCGATGGCGCGCTGGACGAAATCGTCGGGGCGATCCAGACCATTTCCCAAACGGCGGTGCGCATCGCTGATGTGACGGCGCAGCAAAGCGGGGCCGTCAGTGAAATTCGCGATAACAGCGAACGCATTCACCAGCTGGGTGAGGATAACCTGCTGCGTATCGGCCAAGGGCGCAGCCAGAGCGAACACCTGCTGGTGCTGGGTGGGCAGCTCAACACGGCGGTGCAAGCCTTCCGCGTCTGACCTCCCATCCGGTGAAGATCAAAAGGTGGGAGGGGGCTTGCCCCCCTCCCACATGGGATCTCCCGCGATTTCATGACTGTATTGCCCATGACCGGATCCCAAGTCACAGTCACAAATTTTGCGCTATCCTCGCTAATCGTGCTGGCTACTGCATAGAACTGGACAGTCACAAAGGCTTTGCGGCATAGTCGCCGGGTTCTGCAGCACCTCAATCAATAACAAGGAACAGCCGATGGCGACCTTACTGGTTCTTCACGGACCCAACCTGAACCTGCTCGGCACCCGTGAACCGGGCGTGTACGGGGCAGTGACGCTGGATCAGATCAACCTCGATCTGGAACAGAGGGCCCGTGTTGCCGGCCACCATTTGCTCTACCTGCAAAGCAATGCCGAGTATGAATTGATTGATCGCATCCATGCCGCGCGCGGCGAAGGCGTGGACTTTATTCTGATCAATCCCGCCGCTTTCACGCATACAAGCGTTGCATTACGTGACGCGCTGCTGGCGGTGAGCATCCCATTCATCGAAGTGCATTTATCGAACGTGCACAAACGCGAAGCTTTCCGCCATCACTCTTACTTCTCCGATGTAGCGGTAGGAGTGATCTGCGGCCTTGGCGCCAGCGGTTACCGACTGGCCCTGGAGGCCGCCCTGGAACACGTTGAAGAACAGGCTAAACGCCCCTGACCGACCCTTGGGAGTTGATGATTCATGGATATCCGTAAAGTTAAGAAACTGATCGAACTGCTGGAAGAATCCGGTATCGACGAGCTGGAAATCAAGGAAGGCGAAGAGTCCGTACGGATCAGCCGTCACAGCAAGACCCCGGCCCAACAGTTCTACGCACCCCAGATGCAAGCACCGGCGCCAGCCGCTGCCGCCCCTGCCGCCGCCGCTCCAGCCGCAGCGCCTGCGGCCCCGGCAGCCCCGGAGCTGAACGGTTTCGTGGTCAAGTCGCCAATGGTCGGTACCTTCTACCGCACCCCGGCACCGACCTCGCCGGCCTTTGTTGAAGTGGGCAAGACCGTGAAAGTGGGCGACACCATCTGCATCGTTGAAGCGATGAAGATGATGAACCACATCACCGCCGAAAAAGCCGGCGTCATTGAATCCATCCTGGTAGAAAACGGTCAGCCGGTTGAGTACGACCAGCCGCTGTTCACCATCGTTTGAACCGCGGAGCACCTTCGATGTTGAAACCTGCGAAGAAACTGCAAAAAGTCCTGATCGCCAACCGCGGCGAAATCGCGCTGCGGATCCTGCGCGCCTGTAAGGAAGAGGGCATCAAGACCGTCGCTGTTTACTCGACGGCCGATACCGAATTGATGCACGTGAAACTGGCGGACGAAAGCATCTGCATCGGCCCGCCACTGGCCACCAACTCTTACCTGAAAGTCTCGAACATCATCGCAGCCGCTGAAGTGACTGGCGCTGATGGCATCCACCCGGGCTACGGCTTCCTCGCGGAAAACGCCGACTTCGCCGAACAGGTGGAGAAATCCGGGTTTGCCTTCATCGGCCCGAAAGCCGAAACCATTCGCCTGATGGGCGACAAGGTCTCGGCCAAGGAAGCCATGATCGCAGCCGGCGTGCCTACCGTTCCCGGCTCCGACGGCCCACTGCCGGAAGACGAGGAGACCGCGCTGCGCATTGGTCGCGAAGTCGGCTACCCGGTGATCATCAAGGCCGCCGGTGGCGGTGGTGGTCGCGGCATGCGCGTGGTGCACAAGGAAGAAGACCTGATCGAGGCCGCCAAGCAGACCCGTTCCGAAGCGGGCGCCTGGTTCGGTAACCCGATGGTCTACCTGGAGAAGTACCTGACCAACCCACGTCACGTGGAAGTGCAGGTACTGTCCGACGGCCAGGGCCACGCGATCCACCTGGGTGACCGCGATTGCTCGCTGCAACGTCGCCACCAGAAGGTACTCGAAGAAGCGCCGGCACCGGGTCTGGACGAAAAGGCCCGCCAGGAAGTCCTGGCTCGCTGCGTCAAGGCGTGCATCGACATCAACTACCGTGGCGCCGGCACCTTCGAGTTCCTCTACGAGAACGGCCGCTTCTACTTCATCGAGATGAACACTCGCGTGCAGGTAGAACACCCGGTATCGGAAATGGTCACCGGTATCGACATCGTCAAGGAGATGCTCAGCATCGCCGCCGGCAACGTGCTGTCCTTCACCCAGGACGACGTGAAGATGCACGGCCACTCCCTGGAGTGCCGGATCAACGCCGAAGACCCGAAAACCTTTATCCCAAGCCCTGGCCTGGTCAAGCATTTCCACGCGCCCGGCGGCAACGGCGTACGTGTGGATTCGCACCTGTACAGCGGCTACAAGGTTCCGTCCAACTACGACTCGCTGATCGGCAAGCTGATCACCTGGGGCGCGACCCGCGACGAGGCCATGGCCCGCATGCGCAACGCCCTGGACGAAATCGTGGTCGACGGCATCAAGACCAACATCCCGCTGCATCGGGACCTGGTTCGCGATGAAGGCTTCTGCGAAGGTGGTGTGAACATTCACTACCTGGAACACAAGCTGGCCAACCAGTAAGTGCTCCACCCACCAAAGCCGCCTTCGGGCGGTTTTGTTGTTTCTGGGCCCGTATTTTTTTGAATGTACACAGTCCAACTGTGGGAGGGGGCTTGCCCCCGATCGCGGTATGTCAGTCTCAATATCCGTAACTGATCCACCGCCATCGGGGGCAAGCCCCCTCCCACCTGGTCCTGTGTACATTCTGAGCACTGCAACTCGTCAGTACTGTCGTCTTCTGCCGTTCGCTCGCGTAAACTTGCGCGCTTTCGCGGCCTACTCGCTGCACACTCATTTTTTTCAAAGGTGCCCGCCATGCCTTGGCTGCAAGTCCGTCTCGCCATCAGCCCGGAACAAGCCGAAACCTACGAAGACGCCTTCCTTGAAGTCGGCGCCGTGTCGGTGACCTTCATGGACGCTGAAGACCAGCCGATCTTCGAACCGGAACTCAACACCACCCCGCTGTGGTCCCACACCCATCTGCTGGCCCTGTTCGAAGACGGTACCGAGGCCGCCAGCGTCCTGGCCCACCTGGAACTGCTGACCGGCGGCCCGCTGCCCGAGCATCACAGCGAAGTGATCGAAGACCAGGATTGGGAGCGCAGCTGGATGGATAACTTCCAGCCCATGCGCTTCGGCCAGCGCCTGTGGATCGTGCCGAGCTGGCACGCCGCCCCCGAGCCCGATGCCGTCAATCTGCTGCTGGACCCGGGCCTGGCGTTCGGCACCGGCACTCACCCCACCACCGCGCTGTGCCTGGAATGGCTGGACGGCCAGGACCTGACCGACTGCAACGTGCTCGATTTCGGCTGCGGCTCGGGGATCCTCGCCATTGCCGCCCTGCTGCTGGGCGCCAGGGAAGCCGTGGGCACCGATATCGATGTGCAAGCGCTGGAAGCGTCTCGCGATAACGCCGGGCGCAACCACATTCCTGAAGCCAAGTTCCCACTCTATCTGCCTGAAGACCTGCCCCAGGTGCAGGCCGATGTGCTGGTTGCCAATATTCTCGCCGGGCCGCTGGTTTCACTGGCGCCGCAGTTGTCGGGCCTGGTCCGGCCGGGCGGGCGCCTGGCGCTGTCGGGCATCCTCGCCGAGCAGGGCGAAGAGGTCGCTGCCGCCTACGCCAGGGATTTCGAGCTGGACCCCATCGCCAACCGTGACGGTTGGGTACGCATCAGTGGGCGTCGGCGCTAGAATGAGCGCTTGTCTGAATCGGATGGCCGCATGACCGACAGTTTCGTCACCCAGTGCCCGCATTGCCAGTCGCGCTTTCGCGTCAACCACGCTCAGTTGAGCGTGGCCCGCGGCGTGGTGCGCTGCGGCTCGTGCCTGCAAGTGTTCAACGCCGCTCGCCAGTTGCTGGAGCAACGGGCGCAAACGCAACCTGACCACGCCCCTGCACTTGAGCCTGCCACCGAGGCACCCCGCGCCATCAGCCAAAAGCAGTGGAGCGCCGAAGAACTGGACCTGGACAACCTGGACCTGGACGAAGAACTGGCCAAACTCGAGCGCCGCGAGATTCAGCACACCCAGCCCGTCGGCGCCGAACGCCGCCAGCCGGGGGCCGACCGTCGACACAAGGACGACGCCCTCAGCGCCAGCCGCGATACGGTCAAGGCCGAGGAAGAAAAATGGGCCGCCAGTTTATTCAGTGAGCCGCTGCAAGCGCGCGACCCGTCCGCTGAAGCAGAACCGAGCGCCCGCACCGAACCGTCCATGTCCTTTCACCCGGACGATATCGACGACGAGCCGCCACTGCGCGAGGCCCCGCACGAGGACGATGATTCAGACCCACCGTTCACGCCCCTGACCCCATCGGCAGACGCAACCGATGACCGTGCGCAATCGCGGCGCAAGCGAGCCCGCGCCGAGTCCGGCGCCCACGACGACCTGTTCCAGGACCTGGAAGACGACCCGCTGCACCTGTATGCGCAGAAGCGCCCTTCCGGCTGGGGCCGCCGCCTGATCTGGATCGTGCTGGTGGTGCTCGCTGCCGCCGGCCTGGCAGGCCAGTACATCGCCTACCAATTCGACGAACTGGCCCGCCAGGACGCCTACCGCCCGTGGTTCCAGCAACTGTGCCCGACCCTGGGCTGCACCGTGCCATCGCGGGTCGACATCGCCCATATCAAGAGCAGCAACCTGGTGGTGCGCAGCCACCCGGAGTTCGCCGGGGCCCTGGTGGTGGATGCGATCATCTACAATCGCGCAACCTTCTCCCAGCCCTTCCCGCTGCTGGAACTGCGCTTTGCCGACCTGAACGGCGGCCTGATCGCCAGTCGACGCTTCAAGCCCGCCGAATACCTCAGCGGCGAATTGGCCGGCGTCAGCGAAATGCCGTCGCAGGTACCGATCCACATCTCCCTGGACATCCTCGACCCAGGCAACAAAGCCGTGAATTACAGCCTGAGCTTCCATTCGCCCGAATGAAGCCACGCCGCAGCCGTGGTTTGAAGGCGGATTATTGACTGCACCGACGTCAACCAAACCGATGGCGATAAAAAAATAACTGTTCAGATTTTATCCAATTCAGCCTTTATCCAGTCATCGAGAGCGGGTATCATGCCAACCCTTTTTCGAACTCTAATGATCCGGCCCCACAACAGGGAAGTCCTATGTCGGCGGTACGCATCGGCCCATATACATTGCACAACGGCTTGATCCTCGCCCCGATGGCGGGGGTCACTGACCAGCCCTTTCGTCAGCTCTGCAAACGTTTGGGCGCGGGTCTAGTAGTCTCTGAAATGGTCACCAGCGACATGAGTTTGTGGAACACCCGCAAGTCGCGGTTGCGCATGATCCACGAAGGTGATCCCGAGCCACGCTCGGTGCAGATCGCCGGGGGTGATGCGCAGATGCTGGCGGATGCGGCCAGGGCCAATGTGGAGCTGGGCGCGCAGATCATTGATATCAACATGGGCTGCCCGGCCAAGAAAGTTTGCAACAAGGCCGCGGGTTCCGCCTTGTTGAAAGATGAGCAGTTGGTTGCCGAGATCCTGCAGGCCGTTGTCGCCGCAGTCGATGTGCCGGTGACCCTGAAGATTCGTACCGGTTGGGACCGGGACAACAAGAATGGCCTGACGGTGGCGAAGATCGCCGAACAGGCGGGTATTGCAGCGCTGGCGGTGCATGGCCGCACCCGCGCCGACCTTTATACCGGGGAAGCCGAGTACGACACTGTTGCCGCGATCAAGCAGGCGGTGTCGATGCCGGTGTTTGCCAATGGCGATATCGATTCAGCCGAGAAAGCCCGGCGCGTGCTGCACGCAACCGGTGCCGATGGCTTGTTGATCGGCCGGGCCGCCCAGGGGCGGCCATGGATTTTCCGTGAAATCGAGCATTTCCTGCGTACCGGCGACGTGTTGCCGGCACCGGGACTGACCGAGGTGGAACATATTCTGCTGGAGCATCTGGCCGCCCTGCACGCCTTCTATGGGGATGTGATGGGCGTACGTATTGCTCGCAAGCATGTCGGCTGGTACCTCGCCACCTTGCCGGGCGCCAAGGAATTGCGCGCTCAGTTCAATCGTTTGGATGAAACGCAGGCACAGGTCGCCACCGTTCGTGAATTCTTCGCCGAACGTGACAAGAGCCTGGAAACAGGGGATGGAGAGGGGGTGGCCGCATGACCATGATGACCGAGACTTTAGTGAGTGGAACAGCACCCGTGAGCGACAACGTCAATTTGAAACAGCACCTCAACACGCCGAGCGAAGAAGGCCAGACCCTTCGCGGGAGTGTCGAGAAGGCGCTGCACAATTATTTCGCCCACCTCGAGGGTGCTTCCGTCACGGACGTGTACAACCTGGTGCTCTCCGAAGTCGAGGCGCCCTTGCTCGAAAGCGTGATGAACTACGTCAAGGGCAACCAGACCAAAGCCAGTGAGCTGCTGGGCCTCAATCGTGGCACCTTGCGCAAAAAGCTCAAGCAGTACGATTTGCTGTAAGCATTCAATCAAACCAGAAAGGCGCCCGCGTAAAACCGGTCGCCTTTTTTGCTGACTCCTTTGCTTTTGATGGAAATTGAGATGACCGACCAGACTACCCGCCTGCCGATCCGCCGCGCCTTGATCAGTGTTTCCGACAAGACCGGGATCCTCGAATTTGCCCGGGAGCTGGAAGCCCTGGGCGTGGAAATCCTCTCCACGGGCGGGACCTTCAAACTGCTGCAGGACAACGGCGTGGCCGCAGTAGAAGTCGCGGACTACACCGGTTTCGCGGAAATGATGGACGGTCGGGTCAAAACCCTGCACCCGAAAATTCACGGCGGCATTCTCGGCCGTCGCGGCATCGACGACGCCATCATGACCGAGCACGGCATCAAGCCGATCGACCTGGTGGCCGTCAACCTCTACCCGTTCGAAGCCACCATCAACAAGCCGGGCTGCGACCTGCCGACCGCTATCGAAAACATCGATATCGGCGGCCCGACCATGGTGCGCTCGGCGGCCAAGAACCACAAAGACGTGGCCATCGTGGTGAACGCCAGCGATTACGCCAACGTGCTCGAAAGCCTGAAAGCCGGTGGCCTGACCTACGCCCAGCGTTTCGACCTGATGCTCAAGGCGTTCGAACACACCGCCGCCTACGACGGCATGATCGCCAACTACATGGGCACCGTGAACCAAGCGGCCCAAACCTTGAGCACAGAAGGCCGCAGCCAGTTCCCGCGCACCTTCAACAGCCAGTTCATCAAGGCCCAGGAAATGCGCTACGGCGAGAACCCGCACCAGAGCGCGGCGTTCTACGTGGAGGCAAACCCGGCCGAAGTCGGCATTGCCACCGCGACCCAGCTGCAAGGCAAAGAGCTGTCCTACAACAACGTGGCCGACACCGACGCCGCGCTGGAATGCGTGAAGAGCTTCGTCAAACCGGCCTGCGTCATCGTCAAGCACGCCAACCCGTGCGGCGTGGCCGTGAGCCCGGACGCTGAAGGCGGGATCCGCCAGGCCTACGAACTGGCCTACGCCACCGACACCGAATCGGCGTTCGGCGGCATCATTGCCTTCAACCGTGAATTGGATGCCGAGACCGCCAAGGCGATTGTCGAGCGCCAGTTCGTCGAAGTGATCATCGCGCCAAGCGTCAGCGAAGAGGCACGCGCCATCGTCGCGGCCAAAGCCAACGTGCGCCTGCTGGCCTGCGGTGAATGGTCGGCTGACCGCGCCGCTGCCTGGGACTACAAGCGCGTCAATGGCGGCCTGCTGGTACAGAGCCGTGACATCGGCATGATCGGCAGCCAGGACCTGAAAGTCGTGACCAAGCGCGCACCGACCGAGCAAGAGATCAACGACCTGATCTTCGCCTGGAAAGTGGCCAAGTACGTCAAATCCAACGCCATCGTCTACGCCAAGAACCGCCAGACCATCGGTGTCGGCGCCGGCCAGATGAGCCGTGTGAACTCGGCGCGTATCGCCGCGATCAAGGCTGAACACGCCGGCTTGCAGGTGGTGGGTTCGGTGATGGCTTCCGATGCGTTCTTCCCGTTCCGTGATGGCCTGGACAATGCCGCGAAAGCCGGCGTGACCGCCGTGATCCAACCGGGTGGTTCGATGCGTGATGCTGAAGTCATCGCCGCCGCTGATGAAGCCGGTATTGCGATGGTGTTCACCGGCATGCGCCACTTCCGCCACTGATCCAAATGTGGGAGGGGGCTTGCCCCCGATGACAGTGTGTCAGGCAACTGATCCTTAGCTGACACACCGCAATCGGGGGCAAGCCCCCTCCCACATAAAGCGTTCCTGCGACGCCTACAGAATTTGAGGTTTTTGAAATGAATGTTTTGATCATTGGCAGCGGTGGCCGCGAACACGCCCTGGCCTGGAAAGTTGCCCAGGACCCACGTGTCCAGAAAGTCTTCGTTGCGCCCGGCAACGCCGGTACCGCCACTGAAGCCAAGTGCGAAAACGTCGCCATCGACGTGCTGGCGCTCGAGCAACTGGCGGACTTTGCCGAAAAGAACGTCTCCCTGACCATCGTCGGCCCGGAAGTGCCGCTGGTGGCTGGCGTCGTCGACCTGTTCCGCAGCCGTGGCCTGGATTGCTTTGGCCCGACCGCCGGCGCCGCTCAACTGGAAGGCTCGAAAGCCTTCACAAAGGACTTCCTGGCGCGCCACAAGATCCCGACCGCCGACTACCAGAACTTCACCGAGATCGAGCCGGCCCTGGCTTACCTGCGTGAAAAAGGTGCGCCGATCGTGATCAAGGCCGACGGCCTGGCTGCCGGTAAAGGCGTGATCGTCGCCATGACCCTGCAGGAAGCCGAGGACGCCGTGCGCGACATGCTCGCCGGCAACGCCTTTGGGGATGCCGGTTCGCGCGTGGTCATCGAGGAATTCCTCGACGGCGAAGAAGCCAGCTTCATCGTGATGGTCGACGGCAAGAACGTACTGCCGATGGCCACCAGTCAGGACCACAAGCGCGTCGGCAACGGCGACAGCGGCCCGAACACCGGCGGCATGGGCGCTTACTCCCCGGCGCCGGTGGTCACCCCCGAGGTGCACCAGCGCGTCATGGACCTGGTGATCTGGCCGACCGTGCGTGGCATGGCCGACGAAGGCAACGTCTACACCGGCTTCCTCTATGCCGGCCTGATGATCGACAAAGCCGGCAACCCGAAAGTCATCGAGTTCAACTGCCGCTTTGGCGACCCGGAAACCCAACCGGTGATGCTGCGCCTGCAATCAAGCCTGGTGCTGCTGGTGGAGGCCGCGCTGGCCCAGGCCCTGGACAAGGTCGAAGCACAGTGGGACCCACGCCCGAGCGTCGGCATCGTGCTCGCGGCCGGCGGTTACCCGGCCGATTACGCCAAGGGCGATGTGATTGAGGGCCTGGACGCGGCCGCTGCGCTGGAAGGCAAGGTGTTTCATGCTGGCACTGCGTTGAAGGACGGCAAGGTCGTCACCGCCGGCGGCCGCGTACTGTGCGCCACCGCGATGGGCGCCAGCGTCGACGCCGCGCAGCAGCAAGCGTACACGCTGGCTGCGAAAATCGACTGGAAAGGCTGCTTCTACCGCACCGATATCGGTTACCGCGCCATTGCCCGTGAACGCGGCGAGAACAACTGAGTAGCTATCCGTTCGGGTAGGTAAGGGCCTCTGGCCCTTGCCGTACTCATGCCGCCCCGCGCATAGTTAACCCGTGCATTCACCTACGAAGGGACTTCGCCGTGCGCTGGCTCAGGATCGCCTTAGCTTTTACAGTCAGTCTGCTGACCCTGCTCTGCCTGGTCCCGGCTCAAGCCGCGGCGCAAGGCAGTGGTTGGGCAGTATTGCTCGATGATCAGGCCGACCTGCAACTGAGCGACATCCGCTCCTCACGCTATACCAATCAATTCAGCCCCATCGAACTCGACCGGATTACCGCCGCGCAGCCGGACGGTGCGTTGTGGGTGCGCTTCAAGCTGCAACCGGGCAAGCATGAACAGGTGCTGCGGGTGTTCGCCCCGGACTTGTCGAGTCTGAGCCTGTATGTGCTGGACGGCGACACCCTGGTGGAACAGCAAACCACCGGCACGCGCCAACCCCAGGCCGAGCGCCCGCTGCCCAGCAGTGACTTCATGCTGCCGATGCCACAGAGCCAGCGCCCGCTCGAGGTTTACCTGCGCCTGGTGTCGGAGCACGAGCTACGCCCCTATATCACCCTGGAGCCCGCCGTACTCGCCGCCGCCAACCAGAACCAGACGCTGGTCTACGGCTTGCTGTTCGGCGTCCTGCTGATGCTGATCCTGCATAACCTCACGCGGTTCGCCTACCACCGCTCGCGCAGCAGCCTGTGGCTGGCCGCGTGTGAATGCCTGCTGATGCTCAGCCTGGCGCTGTTGCTCAACGTGGTGGGGCCATGGCTGCCCAACTGGCACGCGATCCAGACCCCCGGCGCCTACCTCGCCCTGCTGCTGACCGCGCCGTGCGGGCTGATGTTTGCCTATCGCTTCTTCATGCCCCTGGGCCCGCACCCGCTGAACAAACTGTTGATGGCCGACATACTGTTGATTGTGCTGTGTGGCCTGCTGCTGTTGTTCGTCAACACCCTGCCGCTGAACATCATCACTTATGCCCTGGTGGCGCTGGCCGGCCTGAGCATGCTGTTTGTCTCGGCCTATCACTGGCAACAGGGCTATCGTCCGGCGCGCCTGTTCGTGGCGGGGATGGTGGTGTTCAACATCGGCACGCTGATCATTCTTCCCGCCCTGCTCGGCCTCACGCTGGTGGCACCGCAAGGCCTGATCATCACCCTGCTGAGTTTCATTTGCATCAGCGGGCTGCTGATGAGCCTGGCCCTCGGCGAACGCCAGCGCGCCATTGTTGAAACCCGCTTCAGCCTCAGCCGCGACCTGGCCGCGAGCAACGCCGAAATCGCGGCCAAGGCCGAGTTCCTGGCGAAGATCAGCCACGAAATCCGCACGCCCATGAACGGCGTGCTGGGCATGACCGAGTTGCTGCTGGGCACGCCGTTGTCGGTGAAACAACGCGACTACGTGCAGACCATCCACAGCGCCGGCAACGAGTTGCTCACCCTGATCAACGAAATCCTCGACATCTCCAAGCTCGAATCGGGGCAGATCGAACTCGATGATGTGCAGTTCGACCTCAACGCGCTGATCGACGACTGCTTGAGCATCTTCCGCGCCAAGGCCGAGCAGCAGAATGTCGAGCTGATCAGCTTTATCCAGCCCCAGGTGCCGCGCGTGATCAGCGGTGACCCGACACGCCTGCGCCAGGCGCTGCTGAGCCTGCTGGAAAACGCCCTGCATAAGACCGACGAGGGCGAAGTGCTGATCGTCGTTGCCCTCGACGAGCGCAGCAGCAAGCCGCGCCTGCGCATTGCAGTGCAAGACAGCGGCGTGCCCATGGAAGCCGCCGAGCGCGACGCCCTGTTGCACAGCGAACTGCACAGCAAGAACTTCCTCTCGGCGACACGCTTGAGCGGCCACCTGGGCCTGGTGATCGCACGCCAGCTGGTCCTGTTGATGAACGGCGAATTCGGCGTCAAGAGCGGCAGTCACCAGGGCAGCACCCTGTGGCTGACACTGCCCCTTGACCCGGAACGCCTCGAGCACCCGACCTCCGATCTCGACGGCCCGCTCAAGGACGCGCGCGTACTGGTGGTGGACGACAACGACACCTGCCGCAAGGTGCTGCTGCAGCAATGCTCGGCCTGGGGCCTGAACGTCAGCGCCGTGGCTTCGGGCAAAGAGGCCCTGGCCCTGCTGCGCACCAAGGCGCACCTGCGCGATTACTTCGACGTGGTGTTGCTGGACCAGAACATGCCCGGCATGACCGGCATGCAACTGGCGGCCAAGATCAAGGAAGACCCGAGCCTGAACCACGATATCCTGCTGATCATGCTCACCGGCATCAGCAACGCGCCGAGCAAGATCATCGCGCGTAACTGCGGGATCAAGCGCATCCTCGCCAAACCGGTGGCCGGTTATACGCTCAAGACCACCCTGGCCGACGAACTGACCCAGCGCAGCAAAGGCGCAGCCCTCCCTCGCCCCGCTCCCGCCGCGCCGGCAGCCATTACCGTGCCCAGCGACTTCCGCATCCTGGTGGCCGAGGACAACAGTATTTCCACCAAAGTGATACGCGGCATGCTCGGCAAGCTCAACCTCAACCCGGATACCGCCAGCAACGGCGAAGAAGCGTTGGAGGCAATGAAAGCCCAGCGCTATGACCTGGTGCTGATGGACTGTGAAATGCCGATCCTCGACGGGTTCTCCGCCACCCAGCAGCTACGCGCGTGGGAAGTCAGCCACCAGCGTGTCCGCACGCCGGTGGTTGCGCTCACGGCGCATATTCTCTCGGAACATAAAGAACGCGCGCGCCAGGCCGGGATGGACGGGCATATGGCCAAGCCGGTGGAGCTGTCACAGTTGCGCGAGCTGGTGGACTATTGGGTTGTACAGCGCCAGCAACGCCCGGAACACGCTCCGTCCTAATTGCAATGCACTCAAATGTGGGAGGGGGCGAGCCCCCGATTGCGGTGTGTCAGTTACAAATAAGCTGACTGTCACACTGCTATCGGGGGCAAGCCCCCTCCCACATTTGATTCGCGTCGCCTGATAGACTCACTGCACTTCCACCGCCCGCGAGTCCCCCCATGCTCCACGTGTTATTCAGCGTTTACCTGAAGATGCTGGTGCTCTACAGCCCGTTCTTCGTCCTGTCCTGCTTTATCAGCCTGACTCGCGGCTATTCCAGCAAGGAGCGGCGGCGCCTGGCGTGGAAAGTCGCGTTGGCGACGCTGGTGTCGAGCGTGCTGCTGTACCTGTTCGGCCGGGTTATTTTCAGTGTGTTCGGCATCACCGTGGACGCGTTCCGCATCGGCGCCGGCAGCGTGCTGTTTATCTCCGCCCTGGGCATGGCCCAGGGCAAATCGGCGGTGCAAACCGATAACGTGCAGCAGGACGTGACCATCGTACCGCTGACCATCCCGCTCACGGTCGGCCCCGGCACCATCGGTGCGTTGCTGGTAATGGGGGTGAGCCAGCCCCATTGGGACGACAAGCTCACCGCCATCCTCAGCATCGCCCTGGCCAGTCTCACGGTGGGTGTGGTGCTGTACCTGTCCAATCGGATCGAACGCATTCTTGGCGACCAGGGCTTGCAGATTGTCAGTCGGTTGATGGGCTTGTTCGTGTGCGCCCTGGCCGCGCAAATTATCTTTACCGGGGTCCGTGGCTATCTGGTGACCTAGATCCGGTATTTGGCAATGGCCGACTGCACGTTGTCACCGGCACTGTCGCGCATCAGCTGGATAGTCTTTTCGTTGACCACCGAGGTATTGAGCACCAGGCAGGTCTGCCCGCTGAAGGCCTCGAACGATGAGCTGTCCCATTCAAGGAACGGCAACCCCACCTGTTTGCTCACGCCGTGGCTGCTGTAGGTCACCAATACCATCATCACTTGGCCATTGGTTTCAGCACAGGACGCCACGCCGAAGTCACCGCCTTCGTGCACGCTGCTGTTGCGCTTGAACAAATCGAAAGAGGCCGACTGTTGCTTCATGGCCTCCAGCGCATCGGCGGCCAGTTTCGGCAGCAGGCTGAGCAGCGGCCCCGACAGCGACATCGAGGCGAGCATCGCGCCGATGATATTCAGCGCCGCCAGTTGCACCGTCAGTCCTTTGCCGGCGCGTGAAACGCGCTCGAAGCTTCTGCGCAACGGCAGCCAGCCGAGGCTGACCATGACGTTGATAAATTCGTCGTACCACGCCTCAGTGCCGCGCTGCACCTTCAATACATCGCTCACGTAACGGCTGGCCAGCAGGTAGCTTTTACGGATGTACTCGCGGTTAAGCCCGGACAGCCCCTCGGCAAAAGAAATCACCCCGTTGTTGACCACCGCCGCATTGCAGTCATCTTCGGTGTCCAGCGGTAAAGTCGCGGGCGTGCCCGGCGCACCCGGCAATTTGTAAGCGGCAATCAGCTTGCGCCGTTTTGTACTGTTGATCCTTCTGTGGTGTCGCTCCATTTCCAATTCTCCACGTACACCCCGACTCGGGGCTTGTAACCACACTAGTCCAGTCACCGACAGGCTTTCCAGGCGACAAACATCCCTTGGCGCGGCCCGGCAAAACGCGCCGGCCAGCTATAACGCGGCATGAAGGATGAGCCTCGTTGTTTCGTCGTGAAAAAAAGAAAAAGCCCCGAACGACAACAGGAAAATCCCTGTGTCATTCGGAGCTTTCGGGCCGCCGCCGAGCTGTTTTCAGCAGGCGGGTTTATCGCCGTACCAGCGCGGGGTGTACACCCACTCGCCGCCACCGGCACGCGCAAAGGTGCAGGTGGTGGACGAGCCGATCAGCACCATGGTGCGCATGTCCACCTGGTCCGGGGCCAGTTGACCCAACGTGGTGACGCGCAGCGTCTGGCCCGGGCGACCGATGTCACGGCCCAGCACCACCGGCGTTTCAGGGGTGCGGTGCTGTGCGACGATCTCCAGCGCACGCCCCAATTGCCACGGCCGCGCACGGGAAATCGGGTTGTAGAATGCCAGGGCCAGGTCAGCCTGGGACGCGAGGTCCAGACGCTTTTCGATGATCGACCACGGCTTGAGGTTATCCGACAGCGACATCACACAGAAGTCATGCCCCAGCGGCGCCCCGGCCTGGGCAGCGGTGGCCAGGGAAGCTGAGACGCCCGGCAGGATTTGCAGGTCGACCTGGTGCCAGGCCGGGTCGCTGGACTCATGCAACGCCTCGATCACCGCAGCGGCCATGGCGAACACACCCGGGTCGCCGGACGACACCACCACCACCGAGCGTCCTTGGGCGGCCAGTTCGAAGGCGTGACGGGCGCGCTGCATTTCTTCACGGTTGTCCGTGCAGTGCTGCACCTGATCATCACGGAACGGCCCGGCCATGCGCACGTACGTTTCGTAGCCCAGCACATCGGTGCAGCGCGCCAACTCGGTCTTGACGGCCGGCACCATCAATTCAGCGGCCCCGGGGCCAAGCCCGATCACGGCAAGGCGCCCGCGTGGGCGGCCGACCTGTGACACGTCCAACGGCTGTTCGGCCACGCTGAGGCTGATGTCCGCCTGCGGCTCGACCTTGGCAAACCGCAGCGGTACGCCCAGTTCCAACGCGGCCTCATGCAGCGACGCTTCGGCCATCTGCAGATCGCTGGCGAGCAGGCACGCCAGCGATTGCACGGCAACGCCTGCCTCATGCAAGGCCGTGCGCACACGTGCGGCCAGGTGCACGCCTGGCTTGCAGGTGGCGCAGACGGTTTTCGGATAAATCACCAATTCGTTGGCGGCGGGCACGCGCTCGGCACTGCCCACATGGATCGCCAGGCGCGCCTGCGGGGACTGCGGCAAGTTGGCCTGCGCAAGCCAGGGCGCCGCGCCTTCAATGCGCACGCTTTCACCAGCGAGCAGGTCGGAGACAAAGCGCTTGCCCAGTTCCAGGTCCGCCAACTCATAGCCCTTGGGCGGGTTGAGCAGGCAGGTGCCGAACCGCAACTCGCCGCTGGTGGTGATCGCCGCCGTCACTCCCAACGCGGCGGCGATCTCCCGCGCCATCACATTTACACCGCCCAGCCCCCCCAGCAGTGGCACCACGGCGCTGCCGTCTTCGGCAACGGCCAGCACGGCGGGCTCCTCACCTTTTTCAAGCAGCAGCGGCGCGAGGGTACGGATGACGATGCCGGCGGCGCACAGCGCAATCAGCGGCGTCCCCTGCTGGTAGAGCTGGCGCAGTGTGGCGCCGAATTCAGGGTAGCTCTGGTCCGCGCCGTCGACCCGGCCGGTCAGGCCGTGGATCAATGCCGTCGGGTAACGCTGCTGGATCTTGCGCGCAGTCGCCAGGCTACCCTGGCCCAGAATGACAATCGCCGGGCTCATCAACCTTGCCACCGTTCACCGGGCACGATGATCAACGAAAAATACGGTGACGACATCGGCTCCACCTGGTCCAGCGGCACGATTTTCTGATTGGCCATGGTGGCGCGCTCCACGTACAGCGCGCGCCCGGCCAGACCGAGTTCTTCCAGTACCTGGCGCACCTTGTGGAAGTTGCGCCCCAACTTCATGATCACCGCCGCGTCGGCATCCGCCAGCCGGCGCTTGAGGTCGTCGTGCGGCAACACGCCCGACAGCACCGACAGGCTCTGGTTGCGATACACCAGCGGCGCGCCCAATACCGAAGCACCGCCCAGCATCGAACACACGCCCGGGATGACGTGCGCTTCATAGCGCTCGGCGAGGCGGTCATGCAGGTACATATAAGAGCCGTAGAAGAACGGGTCGCCTTCACAGATCACTGCCACATCGCGGCCCGCATCCAGGTGCGCGGCCACGTCGACGCTGGCGGTATCGTAGAAGTCGCTGATCACTTGCTCATAGGACAGCTGCGCCGGCAGCGCCTCGGTGGTCACCGGGTACACCAGGGGCATCAGGGTTTGTTGCGGCACCAGATGGTCCTCGATGATGCCGAACGCGTTGCCCTTCTTGCCCTTGGCCACGAAGTACGCCACCACGGGCGACTCGCGCAGCAGGCGCAGGGCCTTGAGGGTGATCAGCTCCGGGTCGCCGGGCCCTACGCCCAGGCCGATCAGACGTCCGCGTGGCTGCATTATTCGACCTCCGTGGCGAGCGCATTGACGGCGGCGGCGGCCATGGCACTGCCGCCCAGGCGGCCCTGCATAATCACGAACGGCACGCCACGGCTGTCGGCGGCGAGCATCGCCTTGGATTCGGCGGCACCGACAAAGCCCACCGGGAAACCGAGGATCAACGCCGGTTTCGGCGCACCGGCGTCGAGCATTTCCAGCAGGTAGAACAAGGCGGTCGGCGCGTTGCCGATCACCACCACGCTGCCTGCCAGGTGCGGGCGCCACAATTCCAGCGCAGCGGCGGAGCGGGTGTTGCCCAACTCCCGCGCCAGCTCGGGCACGCTGTCGTCACGCAGGGTGCAGATCACCGCGTTATTGGCCGGCAGGCGCGTACGGGTCACGCCTTCGGAGACCATCCGCGCATCGCATAAAATCGGAGCACCCGCCGCGAGCGCATCACGCCCGGCCTTGCCCGCGCCTTCGGAGAATTGCAGGCCGTCGATCGCCTCGACCATGCCGCAGGCATGAATCACCCGCACCGCGAGTTTTTCCAGATCGGCCGGGATGCGGTCCAGGTTGGCTTCCGCGCGAATAATGGCGAAGGAGTTGCGATAGATCTCCTGACCGTCGCGGATGTAATCAATCATCGGTGTTGCTCCGTGGGCGAGCGCGTAACAGGGCGCCCGCCGCTTCAATGGAAAGAGTGCGCGCGTGCAGCCGGCCAAAACCTGAATGGGCGGCGTCGCGAAAATAGAGGTCGTAGTGGCCGGGGCTCACCGCCAGCAAGGTGACCGGCGCGGTGTGCGCGGCGGCGCAGGAGCGCGGGCAACCGGACAGGTGCACCTCGACACCGGGCTGCAAGGCGGCCAGTTGCACCGCATCGGCCTTGGTATCGGCCAGGCCCTTGCCGCAACCGCTGGAACCGGTGCAGGCGATCATGCGGGCCAAGGGCTGGTCGATTGAACAGAGAAAGCCCAGTTGCCCCAAGCGTTCGGTGACGGCGCCAGGGCGCTCAATGTTAGGCAGCAGCACACCCTGCCAGGGCGTGAAGCGCAACGTGCCATCGCCGTACTCGCTGGCCAGCTGCGCGGCGCCCTGAAGCATCAGCGGATCCAGGCGACCCAGTGGCGCGACTGCCGCAACGTAGAACTGATTCTTCTGGGGCTGGGGATAACTTCCGATGTGCAGCAACGCACCACCGGCCGGGCGTTTGAAGCCCCGGGCCGACAGCAGCGGCAGGCTCAGGCGGCTCAATAACTTATCCACAGCCAGATGACGCATGCGCGTTTGCTCGGGCGTCGCCAGGTCGAGAAAAGCCTCCAGCACCGCCACCACCAGTGCATGGCCCTGGTTCAATGGCACGGCCGCCACGGGCGCATTCAGGCCGGGGCAGCCGGCCAGGCCGAACGCCAGCAGCGTCTGCCCCTCGCGCACAAACGCCGACAGCCACAGGTCATGATGATGCTCGAGCATCGCCAGGGCTTCACCGCCGTCCAGCTGCACGGCGAACTTGGCCGACAATTGTTGAAAGCGCGGATGGTTTTCCAACGTGGCGAGGATCTGCGCGGCCATCGGGCGGGTGTCGAACAGCATCTGTGAATCGATGCCGGCGCTGGGGCTGAGCATCAGGTTGCGCACGTCATCACCGGCCGCATTGCTCGGGCCGAGGCCGGCCGCCAGCAGCGTTGCGATCAAGGCGTCCTGCTCGGCGCCGATCCCGCGAATCTGCAGGTTGGCCCGATTGGTCGCTTCGATCACCCCGCCCGCGTAAGCCTGGGCGGCGTCCGCCACGGCGTTGGCCTGGGCCGCGGTAATCGAACCACCGGCCAGTTTGACCCGGCAAATGCCACCGTCCAACGCCTGGACAATACGCAGCAACCCCGGACAAGCCGAGGGGCGCAAGGTATTCACAGTGGGCGTTGAGTTCACGGGGCTACCGGTTGACGGGTAAAGGCGCGGTATTATGCCTGCTTTGTCCGACGGCATGAAAAGCCTGCCCGTCGGATGTCGTTCAAGGAATTGCTATGTCGCCCTGGCTGACGGTTGTAGGCATCGGTGAAGACGGCTTCAAGGGCCTGGGCAGAAATGCCCGGCACGCCCTGTTGCACGCCACGCGGATTATAGGCGGCCAACGCCAGTTGGACCTGTTGCCGGTGTGTATTCGCGGCGAGCGCCAGCTGTGGCCGAGTCCGTTTTCCCTGGAGCCGGTGCTGGCACAGCGCGGCGAACCGGTGTGTGTGCTGGCCAGCGGAGATCCGATGTTTTATGGCGTGGGCGCCAGTTTGGCGCGCCAGATTGCGGCGGATGAGTTGCTGATTTTACCGGCGCCGTCGTCGGTGTCCCTGGCAGCGGCGCGGTTGGGCTGGCCGTTGCAGGACGTGGTGACGGTATCCGTGGTGGCCCGCCCCTTCGCGGCAATCAACGCGCACCTGGCCAGCGGTGTGCGCTTGTTAGTACTGAGCAATGATGGTGGCAGCCCGGCGTTGATTGCTGCGTTATTGACGGAGGCCGGGTTTGGGCCCAGCCAATTGACGGTGTTTGAACACTTGGGCGGCGCGAACGAGCGGCGCGTCGACGGCCTGGCCGCAGACTGGCAACACCCCAGTACTGCCGATCTGAACCTGGTCGCCATCGATTGCCTGGCCTCCAGCGACACGCCACCTCTGTCGCGCCTGGCAGGCCTGCCGGACTCGGCGTTCCAGCACGACGGCCAACTGACCAAACGCGATGTGCGCGCCATGACCCTCGCCCGCCTCGCGCCGATGCCCGGCGAACTGCTGTGGGATGTGGGTGCGGGCAGCGGTTCCATCGGCATCGAATGGATGCGTACGCATCCCAGCTGCCGTGCGCTGGCGATTGAGGCCGACACTGGCCGCCAAGGCCTGATCGAACACAATCGCGACGCCCTCGGCGTGCCCGGCCTGCACCTGATTCGCGGCAAAGCCCCGGACGCGTTGCACGGCCTGCCGGTACCCGACGCCATCTTCATCGGCGGCGGCCTCACCCGCGACGGCGTGCTCGATACCTGCTGGCAACAATTGCGGCCCGGTGGCCGGTTGGTCGCCAATGCGGTGACCCTGCAAAGTGAAATGACCTTGATGAACTGGCGCGCCGAGCATGGCGGCGAACTGACCCGCATCCACGTGGCCCAGGCGCAGCCATTGGGCGAGTTCGATACCTGGCGCCAGGCGTTGCCGATCACGCTGCTGGAAGTGATCAAGCCGCTATGAAAAGGATTCTGCTGCTGGGCGGCGTGACGGAAGCGCTGGCCATTGCTCGCACCTTGGGGCCGGCGCATATCTACAGCCTGGCCGGTGTGGGCCGTGTGCCGACCGACCTGACCTGCCAGGTTCGCGTCGGGGGCTATGGAGGCGCTGAGGGGCTGGCGCAGTTTGTTCGTGATGAACGTATCAGCCTGATCCTCGATGCCACCCATCCGTATGCGGCGCAGATCAGCCACAATGCGGCCCGGGCTGCACAGTTGTGCGCTGTGCCGTGCTGGGCATTGCGACGTCCGGCGTGGCAACCGCAGGCGGGGGATGATTGGCGCGAGGTGTCTGACTGGGCTGAGCTGATCGAAGCGTTGAAGCCCTTCAAGCGCCCGCTGTTCACCTTGGGCCGCGAACCGTTGCAGCATCTCGACGAAATCCCTGCCGACCAGTTCTGGACGCTGCGAGCGCTGGATGTGTACCCGGGCAATGAGCGGTGTGAAGTGATCGGCGCGCGCGGGCCGTTTCTCATCGAGGATGAGCGGGCGTTATTCGAACGACGCCGAATTGACGTGCTGATCAGCAAGAACAGCGGCAGCACCGCCACCGAGCCGAAGCTGGAAGTGGCGCGGGAGCGCGGGGTGCCGGTGTTGGTGTTGAAGCGGCCGGTGTTGGCGGCGGTGGATCAAGAGTTCACCACCGTAACGGCGGTGCTACAGGCCATACACCCCCGCTAAGCAACACCGACCTGATGTGGGAGGGGGCTTGCCCCCTCCCACACTTGACCTGCGCAGCCTTGAAGTTCGGCACCCACTCAATTCCCCGTCTATCCTCAAACCCGGCACTGCGACACCAAACCACACCACGCGTTTTTACTTATCCCCCCCGATCAGGCTAAATACCCGCCTGATCGTTTAACCCTACGGATTATCCGCCATGGCCCGTCAACGCTTTGCAATTGCCTGGATCGCCTGCCTTGCAGTGCTGTTCAATGCGTTTGCCATGCCGCTGGCCAGTGCGATGCAGCAGACCGATGACCCGGTCAAGCGCCTGATGTGGGGCGGGTTCTGTTCATCCAATGGCGCCAGCCTGCAGGCCGTTGCCCTGGGCAAGCTGGAACTCCCGGCACCGGCGGACGATCACTCCGCCATGCAGCATTGCTGGTGTTGCTCGGGCTCGGCGCCGTGGGTGGCGCTGCCGGGGCATGGGCCGCAGGTGTATGTGACGCGGTTCGATACGGTCCACAGCCTGGCGCCGCGATCCTTGCAAACTCCCACCCCGCGCCAGCAATGGCCGAGCCTCAACCCCCGCGCCTCTCCAACGGTCTGATCGTCTTCGCAAGTGAACTGCGTTTAGAACCGTTCCGGAGAACTGCCATGCTTAAATCTTCCCTGCTTCTGGCGGCCTTGCTGCTGCCGGTGTTCAGTGCTGCCAATGCCGAGGATTACAAGGCCGGTGACCTGTTGGTCAGCGACCCCTGGTCCCAGGAGTTGCCACCGAATGCGCCCACCGTCGCGGCGTACTTTGTGATTCATAACACCGGGGCTACCCCGGATCGCCTGCTCAGCGTTGAAACCAGCGTCGCCGAGAAAGCCGAACTGCACGAGCATGTGATGCAAGGCGACCTGATGAAGATGCAGCAAGTACCCAGCGTTGCCGTACCGGCCAAGGGTGAACTGACTTTCGCGCCGATGGCCTATCACGTGATGCTGCTGGGCCTCAAGGACCGCAGCCTGTTGGCCGATGGCAAGCAGTTCCCACTGACCCTGACCTTCGAAAAAGCCGGCAAGGTCCAAGTGCAAGTGTCGGTGCAGAAAGCGCCGCCGATGGCCGGCCATGGGCCTGTGCACGCCCAGTAAGCCCATCCGATGGGCGCCCGCAGCGCCAGGTTATCTCCACACCGCCGCCTGATGCGCGGCAGTTGGATCAGCCTGTTCGCCATGCTGATGATTTTTATCGGTCCGCTGATTTCCCAAGCGATGCCGATGGATCATCACGCCGGTATGTCCATGGACATGCCCGCGTGCCACGGCGAGCCCAAGCCGAGCAAAGCCCCCGACGAACATCATGTTCTCTGGGAAAAATGCGGCTATTGCAGCTTGCTGTTCAGTTGCCCGGCCCTGCCCGGCAGCGTCTCCTACGTCACGCTCGGCACCCCGCCGCCAGCCAACGCGCTGATTCCCACGCCGCGCCTGGGCCATGCCGGGCAGAGCATCTTCCCCGGCGCCCGCAGTCGTGCGCCGCCCATCGCGTCGTAAGCCCTTCACCGCGCTACTTCACCCCGGCCGACTTCAAACAGACAGCCGCAGGCTGCTGGCCGTGTTGTTTACGATTGATTGATGGAATTTGTCATGTCCAGGTTTTCTGCTGACACCCGTTTGGGCGCTGCCCCGGTTTTCGCCGCTCTGTGCGGCGCACTGCTTGCGCCCTACGCCCATGCTGACGAACACGAGCTGAGCCCCACGGTCATCACCGCGATCGCCCCCAGCTCGCCACTCACCGTTGTCACCAACCCCAAGGACCCGCGCCAACCGGTGCCCGCCAGCGACGGCGGCGATTACCTCAAGACCATCCCGGGCTTTGCCCTGGTGCGTAACGGCGGCACCAATGGTGACCCGGTACTGCGCGGCATGTTCGGCTCGCGCCTGAATATCCTCACCAACGGCGGCATGATGCTCGGCGCCTGTCCGGGCCGCATGGATGCGCCCACCTCGTACATCTCGCCGGAAACCTACGACAGGCTGACCGTGATCAAAGGCCCGCAAACCGTGCTCTGGGGCCCCGGCGCGTCAGCCGGCACCATTCTGTTCGACCGCGAGCCGGAGCAGTTCGGCGAGCTGGGCACGCGGGTCAATGCCAGTGTGCTGGCCGGATCCAACGGGCGCTTCGACAAGGTCGTCGACGCCGCTGCCGGTGGGCCATTGGGCTACGTACGGGTGATCGGCAACCAGGCCCATGCCGACGACTACAAGGACGGCAACAACGACACCGTCGCTTCGCGTTATGACAAGTGGAATGGCGATGTAGCAGTGGGTTTCACCCCCGACGCCGACACCCTGCTGGAACTCACCGCCGGCCGTGGCGATGGGCAAGCGCGCTATGCCGGGCGCGGGATGGACGGCTCGCAGTTCCTGCGCGAAAGCCTCGGGCTGCGCTTCGAAAAATCCAATATCGGCGAGGTGCTGGACAAGGTCGAGGCCCAGGTCTACTACAACTACGCCGACCACGTCATGGACAACTACAGCCTGCGCATACCGTCCGGCACGGGAATGATGGCCGGGCCCATGGCCTCCAACGTCGACCGTCGCACCCTCGGTGGGCGGATCAAAGCGACCTGGCGCTGGGCCGACGTGCAACTGATCGGCGGCCTGGACGCGCAGACCAATGAACACCGCGCGCGCAGCAGCATGGGCATCGACACCTACAAGGACCTGCCGCGCAGCAAGGACGCCAACTTTCACAACTACGGTGTGTTTGGCGAATTGACCTGGTACGCCGCCGACAACGACCGCCTGATCACCGGTGCGCGCCTGGATCGCGCCTCGGCCAGGGATTTTCGTCAACGTACCGGCTCGGGCATGATGAGCCGTCCCAACCCCACCGCCGACGCCACCCGCGCAGACACCTTGCCCTCCGGCTTCGTGCGCTACGAGCACGACCTGGCGGACATGCCCACTACCGTCTACGCGGGGCTGGGTCATGCTGAACGCTTCCCGGACTACTGGGAACTGTTCTCCCCCAACACCGGGGCGGCCGGCTCGGTGAATGCCTTCGACGGCGTCAAGCCCGAGAAGACTACCCAGCTGGATGTTGGCGCGCAGTACAAAACCGCCAACCTTGAAGCCTGGGCCTCGGCTTATGTCGGCCAGGTGCGCGACTTCATCCTGTTCGACTACCGGCCCGGCATGATGGGCACCACCTCCCAGGCACGCAATGTCGACGCGCGCATCATGGGCGGTGAACTGGGCGCGGCGTACAAGCTGACCACTCACTGGAAGGCCGACGCGAGCCTGGCCTACGCCTGGGGCAAGAACAGCAGCGACGGCAAAGCCCTGCCGCAGATGCCGCCGCTGGATGCGCGCCTGGGCCTGACCTACAGCCAGGACGATTGGAGTGCCGGCGCGTTGTGGCGCGTGGTCGCGGCGCAACACCGCATCGACCCGGACAAGGGCAACGTGGTCGGCAAGGACTACGACAAGAGTGGTGGTTTTGGCGTGTTCTCGCTGAACGCGGCGTACCGCATCAATAAGCACTTCAAGGTCAGCAGCGGGGTCGACAATCTGTTCGGCAAGGCTTATGCCGAGCATTTGAACCTGGCGGGGAATGCCGGGTTCGGTTACCCGGCAAGCGACCCGCAGGCCATCAAGGAACCGGGGCGTACGCTCTGGACCAAGGTGGATATGAGCTTCTAACAGCATCGGGGGCAAGCCCCCTCCCACACTTGACCGGGTTCCCAAATCCAACTATGTGAACTCAATCCAATGTGGGAGGGGGCTTGCCCCCGATAGCGGTGTAACTGACACAAAAAATCAAAAGCCTTGCGGAGCCCTGATGAGCACTCAACAAAAAGTTTCCTTCTACAACCTGGCCTGGCGCTGGCACTTCTACGCCGGCCTTTTCGTCGCCCCTTTCATGGTGCTGCTGGCCCTGACCGGCATCATCTACCTGTTCAAACCCCAGCTCGACCCGCTGATGTACGGCCACCTGCTCACCGTCCCCGCCGCCGAACACGCACTGAGCGCCGACGAGCAGTTGCAACGCGCCAGAGCCGCCTACCCCCAGGCGGTGATCAGCAAGTACCTGCCGCCCGCCGATGCCACCGGCAGCGCACAGTTCGTGATGCAACACGCAGGCCGCGAAGTGACGGTATTCGTCGACCCCTATCGCGGTACCGTCCTGGGTGAGCAGGACGCCAACTACAACCTGCAAGCCATCGCCCGCGCCCTGCACGGCGAACTGATGATCGGCACCGTCGGTGATCGCCTGATCGAACTCGCCGCCGGCTGGGGCGTGATGCTGGTGGTGTCCGGCCTGTACCTGTGGTGGCCACGCGGCAAGTCATCGGCTGGCGTGTTGTGGCCCCGACTCAACAGCCGTGGCCGCTTGTTCTGGCGTGACCTGCACGCCGTCGCCGGTTTCTGGGGCGCAGGGTTTTTGCTGGTGATGCTGCTCAGCGGCATGACCTGGACGGGCTTCTGGGGCAAGCAATACGCCGCCCTGTGGAACACCTTCCCGGCGGCGATGTGGAACAACGTGCCGCAATCCGACCAGCAGGCACGCGCGCTCAACACCGCCACCCAACAGACCGTGCCCTGGGCCATGGAAAACACGCCGATGCCAATGTCCGGTGACCATGCCGAACACATGAACCATGGCGCCATGCACGCGGGCCCTGCCGCGCCGACCGTGCGCCTGCAACAGGTGGTCGACCTGGCCAACGCACGCAAGGTCGAGCCCGGCTACAGCATCACCTTCCCCACCACCGCCACCGGCGTGTTCACTGTTGCCGTGTTCGCCAACGACCCGCGCAATGACGCCACCCTGCATGTGGACCAGTACACCGGCAAGGTCCTGGCCGATGTGCGTTGGGAACATTACAACCTGGTCGCACGCGCCACCGAGACCGGCGTGATGTTGCACGAAGGCAAGATGTTCGGCTGGGTCAACCAACTGATCGTGCTGCTGATCTGCCTGATGATCCTGCTCAGTGCGGTGAGTGGCGTGGTGATCTGGTGGAAGCGTCGGCCACAGGGCGGGCTGGGCGTGCCGCCGCTGCGTCATGACGTGCCGAAGTGGAAAACCGCGATGGTGATCATGCTCGGGCTGGCGATCATTTTCCCGTTGGTGGGCGCATCGTTGATCCTGGTGTGGGCGCTGGATCGCCTGGTGCTGTCACGCTTTTTTGCCCAAGGTGAATCTGCCTCAGGTTAAGCATGAAACAGGCGAGATGCCCGACGCTACGGGCTTGTGTAGCCTTGCGCGACTGTTGTCGCGCAGCCAATAAGTGTTAACTTATAACACTTTCTGCGTTATCGTTGCTCGCCGCGCCCTGCGGCGAGCCCCCCTTCAAGAAGCGATTGAATCGACCGATGAACAACTCCCTAGCGTGCGGCCTGTGCCTGCTCGCCCTGCATACCAACGTCCAGGCCATGACCCTGCCCGAGAGCGCCATCACGGCACCGGCAGTCGATAACGAACGCGTCGAGCTCAAAACGCCGACTACCGCCGGTTCGCGCCTGAACCTGACGGCGCTGCAAACCCCCGGCAGCGTAGAAAGCCAGACCGGCGCGCAGATCCGAGAACGTGGCGACGCCAGCGTGCAGGACGCCATCTCCCGCGCCACCGGCATCACCCGCACCGGCACCCCGGGCGACGGTGGCACCTCGCTGCAAGCCCGTGGCTTTACCGGCCAAAGCTCGGTGATGCAACTGTACGACGGTAACCGCATGTACACCGGCATGGGCACCTCGACCTTCCCGGTGGACACCTGGGCGGTGGAACGGGTGGACGTGCTGCGTGGCCCGGCCTCTGTGCTGTACGGCGAAGGCGCTACCGGCGCGGTGGTCAATACGGTCCCAAAAAGGCCTTTCACGGGCGCGATCGAAAACCACATCCGCCTCGGCTACGGTTCCTACGACCGCCAGCAACAAGCCCTGGACAGTGGCGGCTCACTGACCGATACCCTGAGCTACCGCCTGAACCTCAACCGCCTGCGCAGCAACGGTTTCATCGACCGTGGGGACGCCAGCAGCGACTTCATCAGCGGCGCCCTGCGCTGGCAGGCGGCCGACAACCTGAGTTTCACCCTGGCCAGTGACTACGGCGACCAGCGCCCACAAAACTACTTCGGCACGCCCCTGATCAACGGCCAGTTGCACAAGGGCCTGCGCGACAAGAACTACAACGTCAGCAACGACACTCAGCACTACAACGACCAGTGGACACGCCTGACCAGCGAGTGGCAGTTGAGCGATAACGTCAGCGCCACCAACGAGCTGTACTACCTGAAAAACCAGCGTCGCTGGCAGAACGCCGAGAACTACAATTTCACCAACGGCCAACTGACCCGCAGCGGCAACTTCGGGATCAAGCACGATCAGGAACAGGTGGGCGACCGCCAGACCTTCACCTTCAAGCACACCCTGTTCGGCCTCGACAGCCAGACCGTGGCGGGCCTGGAATACAACCGCATCCGCTTCCGCCTGGCGAGCAACACGCCGTTTAATGACGTGGCGCAAACCGGCCAACCCGTCGACCTGTATCACCCGGCGCCTGCGCCATTTGCCAGCCAGGACCCGTTCAACCCGGTGTTCGCCACCACCACCAGGACGGTGGCCGGCTTTGCGGAAAACCGCCTGCAACTCACGGATAAACTCGCGCTGGTCACCGGCATCCGCCGCGACTACGCGCACATCGACCGCGACGATCTGCGCACCGGTGGCCAATCCGATAAAACCCTCACCGGCAATAACTGGAAAGCCGGCCTGGTCTACGCGATCACCCCGCAGACTTCGGTCTACGGCCAGTACGCCACCAGCACCGACGGCGTCGGCGGGCTGATTTCCCTGAGCCCGAGCCAGCAGCAGTTCGACCTGTCCACTGCCAGGCAGACCGAGGTTGGTATCAAGCAAGCATTCTGGGACGCACGGGGTGAATGGACCCTGGCGGCCTACCACATCGTCAAGAAGAAGCTGCTGACGGACGTGCCGGGCGCCCCGGATTTCAAGCAGCAAGTCGGCCAACAATCCTCCAACGGCCTGGAGGCCAGCCTCGACCTGCAACTGCCTCACGCCTGGCAGTTGCAAGCCAACGCCGCCATCGTGCGAGCGCAGTATGACGACTTCAAACAGGACGTCGGCGGCGTGCAGGTGTCGCGCGACGGCAACCGCCCAGTGGACGTGCCGCGCCGCACCGCCAACCTGTGGCTGAGCAAGGCCGTGACCGACAACGTGCGTGCCGGTGCCGGTGTGCGTTATGTCGATGCACGGTATGCCGACATGGCCAACCAGAACGAGTTGCCGAGCTACACCGTGGTCGATGCGACGCTGTCGTGGAACGCCATGCGCAACACCACACTGGGCCTGCAACTCAACAACCTGTTCGATCGCACTTATGCAGTCAGCCAGTACAACGATGGGCAGCAGTGGATTCTGGGTGTACCTCGTTCCATGTTCATTACTGCCGACTACACCTTTTAATGACCTCGCTCACCCTCACCGACCTGGCTTGGACTCCACCCGGCCACGACCACTGCCTTCACCAGTTCCAACTGCGTGACGCCGGCCTGCAGGTCGCTGCCGGAGAGTTTGTCGGCCTGATCGGGCCTAACGGCAGCGGCAAGACCAGCCTGCTGCGCTGTGCCTATCGATTCACCCGGCCGGAGCGCGGCGACGTGATGCTTGAGCACCAGAACGTCTGGAAGCAAAGCGCCAAGTGGTGTGCGCAACGCATCGCGGTGGTGCTGCAGGAATTCCCCGACGCGTTCGGCTTGCGCGTGGATGAAGTGGTCGCCATGGGCCGCACACCCCACAAGGGGTTGTTCGACAGCGACACCCAGCACGACCAGCAACTGATCCGCAACGCACTGCAGTCGGTGGGGATGCAGGGTTTCGCAGACCACGCCTTCGCCACCCTCTCGGGCGGTGAAAAACAGCGCGTCATCCTGGCTCGTGCCCTGGCCCAGCAACCGCAACTGTTGATCCTCGATGAGCCGACCAACCACCTCGACCCGCGCTATCAGCTGGAGCTGTTAAGGCTGGTCAAGCAGTTGAAAATCGGCACCCTGGCGAGCATCCACGACCTGAACCTGGCCGCCGCGTTCTGTGATCGCCTGTACGTGATCCATCACGGGCGCATCGTCGCCAGCGGCACGCCCCATGAAGTGCTGACCGCCGCGTTGCTGCGCGACGTGTTTGGCGTCCAAGCCCTGATCGACACCCATCCCTTGTCCGGCTACCCCCGAATCACCTGGATAACCCAACCATGATCCTGCGCGCCCTGCTGTCTCTCGCACTGTTGCTCGGTACTGCCCAAGCGTTCGCCGAAGCCACCCATTACCCGCTGACCATCAAGAGCTGCAACCGCGACGTGACCTTCCAGCAAGCCCCGCAACACGCGGTCAGCCACGACATCAACATGACCCAGATGATGCTCGCCCTGGGCCTCAAGCCACACATGGCCGGCTACAGCGGCGTGACGGGCTGGAAGTCAGTGCCGCCGGACATGGCCGCGATCCTCGACGGCCTGCCGGAGCTGGCGAGCAAATACCCGTCGGTGGAAACCTTGCTCAATGCCAACGTGGATTTCCTCTTCGCCGGCTGGGACTACGGCATGCGCGTGGGCGGCGACCTCACGCCGCACACCCTGCAACCCTTGGGTATCAACGTGTATGAGCTGACCGAGTCGTGCGCGTTCGTGATGAAGCGCCCCGCTGCCACACTGGAAGACACCTATAACGACCTGCGCAACCTGGGCAAGATTTTTGACGTGCAAGACCGTGCCAACGCGCTGATCGCCCAGATGCAGGCGCAGGTGGCCGAGGTACAAAAAGACCTGCCCGCCGACAAGCCACGGGTGTTTCTTTACGACAGCGGCGAAGACCGCGCCATGACGTCAGGACGCCTGGGCATGCCACACGCGTTAATCGACGCCGCTGGCGGGCGCAATATCCTCGACGACGTCGACGCCAGCTGGACCCGGGTCAACTGGGAAACCGTGGTGGAGCGCAACCCGCAGGTGATCGTGATCGTCGACTACAGCGAAATCACGGCCAAACAGAAAGAGCAATTTCTGCTCGATAACCCGGCCCTGCAATCGGTGGACGCCATCAGGAATCAGCGCTTTATCGTGATCCCGTACGTGCAGGCCACGCCGGGTATCGACAACGTGCTGGCGGTGCAAGCCCTGGCCAAGGGGTTCCACGGCGAATGATCGACCGTCGCTACGCCTTGCTGCTGAGTGCCCTGGGCGCGTTTTTGCTGATCTCCTGCGTGATCTCGCTGGGGTTCGGTTCGGCGCGGGTACCCGTGGACGTGGTGTGGCGGATCCTGCTGCACAAGACGTGCGGCATCGGTGAAGTGGATTGGAGTGCGGGCCAGGAACATATCGTCTGGCTGATCCGCGTGCCGCGCATGCTGCTCGGCGCCTTGGTGGGCGCCGGGCTGGCGTTGATCGGCGCGGTGTTGCAGGCCGTGACGCGCAACCCGTTGGCCGACCCACATTTGCTCGGTGTGACATCCGGCGCCACCCTCGGCGCGGTGATCGTGGTGCTGTATGTGGGCGAAGTCATCGGCCTGCTGACCCTGCCCATTGCGGCCTTCATCGGCGCGCTGCTGAGCATGCTGGTGGTGCTGGCCGTGGCCAGTCGCAATGGCCGCCTGGAAAGTGATCGCCTGCTGCTCTGCGGCGTGGCGGTGTCATTCGTGATGATGGCGGTGGCCAACCTGCTGCTGTTCATGGGCGACCACCGCGCCGCCTCAGCGGTGATGTTCTGGATGCTCGGCGGCCTGGGCCTGGCGCGTTGGGAGCTGCTGGCGATTCCCGCCGCCACGGTGGTGCTAGGGTTGGCCCTGCTGTCGGGCATGGCGCGCCCGCTCAATGCCCTGATGGCCGGCGAACAGACCGCCGTGACCCTGGGCCTGAACGCACGCAACGTGCGCCTCAAGGTGTTTTTGATCGCGTCGTTGATGACCGGCGTGCTGGTGTCGATCAGCGGCTCCATCGGTTTTGTCGGCCTGATGGTGCCGCACATCGCCCGGCGCCTGGTAGGCGCCGAGCACCGGCGCTTATTGCCGGTGTGCGTGCTGCTGGGCAGCGTGTTCCTGGTATGGGTCGACGTCGCGGCACGCACGCTGATCGCCCCTGAAGACCTGCCGATTGGCGTGGCGACGGCAGCGATTGGCGGGCTGTTTTTTATCGGCTTGATGCGCAGGCGCTGAGCGCGCCCCGTTGTAGCGCATTGCCACGCACCGACACTTGCGCCTGCCATTTCCTGGTGCGTCACGCCTGCAAAAGCGCGGGCAAACCAGGCATTTCATGGGGTTTGGCGACTCGGCACAGCGCTTGCAATCCCCTGCTCAACTTGTCCCTCACACCCTTGTTGAGTTCACGGAGATCGCACTATGAAGCGTCGCAGTTTGATCAAGGCATTCACCTTGTCGGCATCCATTGCGGCCATGGGCTTGACCTGGACCGTCCAGGCCGCCGAGACCATCAAGGTCGGCATCCTGCACTCGTTGTCCGGGACCATGGCGATCTCCGAAACTTCGCTTAAAGACATGGCGCTGATGACCATCGACGAGATCAACGCCAAGGGCGGTGTGAACGGCAAGATGCTCGAACCGGTGGTGGTGGACCCGGCGTCCAACTGGCCGCTGTTCGCGGAAAAAGGCCGGCAGTTGCTGACCCAGGACAAGGTCGCCGTGGTGTTCGGCTGCTGGACCTCGGTGTCGCGTAAATCCGTACTGCCGGTGTTCGAAGAACTCAATGGCCTGCTGTTCTACCCGGTGCAGTACGAAGGCGAGGAAATGTCGCCGAACGTGTTCTATACCGGTGCGGCGCCGAACCAGCAGGCGATCCCGGCGGTGGAATACCTGATGAGCGAAGAAGGCGGCAGCGCCAAGCGTTTCTTCCTGCTCGGCACCGACTACGTGTACCCGCGCACCACCAACAAGATCCTGCGCGCCTTCCTGCATGCCAAAGGCGTGGCGGATAAGGATATCGAAGAGGTCTACACCCCGTTCGGCCACAGCGACTACCAGACCATCGTCGCCAACATCAAGAAGTTCTCCGCCGGCGGCAAGACCGCAGTGATTTCCACCGTGAATGGCGACTCCAATGTGCCGTTCTACAAGGAACTGGCCAACCAGGGCCTGAAGGCGACCGATGTACCGGTGGTGGCATTCTCCGTGGGTGAAGAAGAACTGCGCGGCATCGACACCAAGCCGCTGGTGGGCAACCTGGCGGCGTGGAACTATTTCCAGTCGGTGGAGAATCCGGTGAACCAGAAATTCGTCGCCGACTGGAAAGCCTACGCCAAGAAACACAACCTGCCGGGCGCGGATAAAGCCGTGACCAATGACCCGATGGAAGCCACCTACGTAGGCATCCATATGTGGGCGCAGGCGGCGGAGAAAGCCAAGTCCACCGACGTCGACAAAGTGCGTGAAGCCCTGGCCGGCCAGACCTTCGCCGCGCCGTCTGGCTTCACCCTGACCATGGACAAGACCAACCACCACCTGCACAAGCCGGTGATGATCGGCGAAATCCAGGCCGACGGGCAGTTCTCGGTGGTGTGGCAGACCGAAGCGCCGATTCGGGCGCAGCCGTGGAGCCCGTACATTCCGGGCAATGACAAGAAGCCGGACTATGCGGTGAAGAGCAACTGAAGCCCACCACAGGCTAAAAATGTGGGAGGGGGCTTGCCCCCGATAGCGCAGTGTCAGACATATATTCATCAACTGACACACTGCAATCGGGGGCAAGCCCCCTCCCACACTGTCCCCGCATGATCAGGACATTGTGTATGCCCACTGCCCTCCACCGTTTCATCCTCGCCGTGCTGCTGTTGCTGCCTTTGGCCGCACACGCAGGCGACGCCGAAGACTTCCTTGCCGCCAACCCGGTGCAGCAAGCCAAACTCCTCCAGGATTGGGCCGCCAACCCCGACCCTGCGCGCATCGAGCTGGTGGACGCGCTGCAACAAGGCCGGCTCACGCTCAACGGCGAAACCAAAACCCTGCGCCTGAACAACCGCCTGCGCGGCCTGATCGACAACGTTCAAGCCAGCCAGCAATTGCTCGCCGCCGACCCCAAGGTGCGCCTCAATGCCGCCCGCACCCTGCAAAAAAGCGCGGTGCCTGCGCAACTGAAATTCCTCGACCAGCAGGTCGCCGCCGAGACCGATGAGGATGTGCACAGCGCCCTCAGCCTGGCCCTGGCCAACCTGCAACTGGTCGACACCGATCCAGTGGTGCGCCTGGCCGCGGTGCGTTTGCTCGGCAGCACCGGCGACCCGCTCGCCCGCACGCGCCTCGAAGCCTTGCTTGCGCCCGGCGTCGAAACCGATGCCAGCGTGCACACCGCCGCCGAAACCAGCCTGGCCCAGGTCAAACGCAAGTTGATGTTCGGTGAAATCCTCGGCCAAGCCTTCAGCGGAATGTCGCTGGGATCGATTCTATTGCTCGCAGCCCTGGGCCTGGCGATCACCTTCGGCCTGCTCGGCGTGATCAATATGGCCCACGGCGAAATGCTGATGCTCGGCGCCTATTCCACCTACGTGGTGCAGTTGCTGATGCAGCGCTACGTGCCCCAGGCCATCGAGTTCTACCCACTGATCGCACTGCCGGTGGCGTTCTTCGTCACCGCCGCCATCGGCATGGCGCTGGAGCGCACGGTGATTCGCCATCTCTACGGCCGGCCACTGGAAACCCTGCTCGCCACCTGGGGCATCAGCCTGATGCTGATTCAGTTGGTGCGCCTGGTGTTCGGTGCGCAGAACGTTGAAGTGTCCAACCCGCAATGGCTGTCCGGCGGCATTCAAGTGCTGCCCAACCTGGTGCTGCCGTACAACCGCCTGGTGATCATTGCGTTCGCGCTGTTCGTGGTGGTGTTGACCTGGCTGCTGCTGAACAAGACGCGCCTGGGCCTGAACGTGCGCGCTGTCACCCAGAACCGCAACATGTCCGCCTGCTGCGGCGTGCCCACCGGGCGGGTGGACATGCTTGCCTTCGGCCTCGGCTCCGGCATCGCGGGCCTGGGCGGCGTGGCGCTGAGCCAGGTCGGCAACGTCGGCCCGGACCTGGGCCAGAGTTACATCATCGACTCGTTCCTGGTGGTGGTGCTCGGCGGTGTCGGTCAGTTGGCCGGCAGCGTGACGGCGGCCTTTGGCCTGGGGATCGCCAACAAGATTCTGGAACCGCAGATCGGCGCCGTACTCGGCAAGATCCTGATCCTCGCGCTGATCATTCTGTTTATCCAGAAACGCCCGCAAGGACTCTTCGCACTGAAAGGACGGGTGATCGACTGATGAATCAGCCACTGATGCTAACGGCCACGCAAAAGGCCGGCCCCAAGGTGACCATTGCAGTGGGCGTGGTGATCCTGTTCCTGCTGCTGGCACTGCCCTTGTGTTCGCTGCTGTCGCCGGAAAACCCGCTGCATGTGTCGGCCTATACCCTGACGCTGGTCGGCAAGATTCTTTGCTATGCCATCGTCGCACTGGCGCTGGACCTGGTGTGGGGTTACGCCGGCATGTTGTCCCTCGGCCACGGCCTGTTCTTCGCCCTCGGTGGTTATGCCATGGGCATGTACCTGATGCGCCAGGCATCGGGCGATGAGTTGCCGGCATTCATGACCTTTTTGTCGTGGACCGAATTGCCCTGGTACTGGGTGGGCACTCAACACTTCTGGTGGGCGCTGTGCCTGGTGGTCTTGGCGCCAGGCCTGCTGGCCCTGGTGTTCGGCTTCTTCGCCTTCCGCTCGCGGATCAAGGGTGTGTATTTCTCGATCATGACCCAGGCCCTGACGTTTGCCGGAATGCTGTTGTTCTTTCGCAATGAGACAGGGTTTGGCGGCAATAACGGCTTTACCAATTTCCGCAGCATCCTCGGCTTTGGCATCACTGAACCTGGCACGCGGGCGGTGTTGTTCGTGGCCACGGTGCTGTTGCTGGTGGCGAGCCTGTACATCGGCTGGCGCCTGGCCCGCAGCAAATTCGGCCGCGTACTCACTGCACTGCGTGACGCGGAAAACCGCCTGATGTTCTGCGGCTACGACCCGCGTGGCTTCAAGCTGTTCGTGTGGGTGTTGAGCGCCGTGCTGTGCGGTTTGGCGGGTGCGTTGTATGTGCCGCAGGTGGGCATCATCAACCCCGGCGAAATGTCGCCGACCAACTCCATCGAAGCCGCCGTGTGGGTGGCCCTGGGCGGGCGTGGCACGCTGATCGGCCCACTGCTCGGCGCCGGGGTGGTCAACGGCATGAAGAGCTGGTTCACCGTAGCATTCCCGGAATACTGGCTGTTCTTCCTCGGAGCGCTGTTCATTATCGTCACCCTGTACCTGCCCAAGGGCGTCATCGGCCTGCTGAAGAAATGAGGAACGTCATGCTTGAACCTATTTTCGATGCGGGCAGCGGCCGCGATGCGATCGGTATCGGCCAGGCCGCAGGCTCTGGGCTCAACACCCGCCACGGCACCATCCTGACCCTGGAAGATATCAGCGTCAGCTTCGACGGCTTCAAGGCGCTCAACGACCTCAACCTCTACATCGGCGTCGGTGAACTGCGCTGCATCATCGGGCCCAACGGCGCGGGCAAGACCACGCTGATGGACGTGATCACCGGCAAGACCCGGCCCAGCCACGGCAACGCCTGGTTCGGCGAAACCCTCGATTTGACCAGCATGAGCGAAGTGCAGATCGCCCAGGCCGGTATCGGCCGCAAGTTCCAGAAACCCACGGTATTCGAAGCCCTCAGCGTGTTCGAAAACCTGGAGCTGGCGCAGAAAACCGACAAGTCGGTGTGGGCCAGCCTGCGCGCACGCCTGAGCGGCGAACAGAAAGACCGCATCGATCAAGTGCTCGACACCATCCGCCTCAGCGCCTCGGTGCATCGGCCCGCCGGTTTGCTGTCCCACGGCCAGAAGCAGTTCCTGGAAATCGGCATGCTGCTGATGCAGGACCCGCAACTGCTGCTGCTGGATGAACCGGTGGCGGGCATGACCGACGCCGAAACCGAATTCACCGCCGAGCTGTTCAAAGGCCTGGCCGGCAAGCACTCGTTGATGGTGGTGGAGCATGACATGGGCTTTGTCGGCTCGATTGCCGACCACGTCACCGTGTTGCACCAGGGCAGCGTGTTGGCCGAAGGGTCGCTGGAACAGGTGCAGGAAAACGAGCGGGTGATCGAGGTTTACCTCGGTCGCTAAGGTGGTTTTCCTGTAGGAGCGAGCTTGCTCGCGAAGATCGTCAACGATAGCGCGGGCATTCTGAATGCACGCGGTGCCCTCAGGTTTTTCGCGAGCAAGCTCGCTCCTACAGGGATTGAGGAGGTTTTTGGAATGCTGCAAGTCGACAAGCTGCACCAGTATTACGGCGGTAGCCACATCCTGCGCGGGCTGTCCTTCGATGTGAAGATCGGCGAAGTCACCTGCCTGCTCGGGCGTAACGGCGTGGGCAAGACCACCCTGCTCAAATGTTTGATGGGCCTGCTGCCGGCCAAGGAAGGCGCAGTGAACTGGGAAGGCAAAACCATCACCGGCTTCAAGCCGCACCAGCGCGTGCATGCCGGCATCGCCTACGTGCCCCAGGGCCGCGAGATTTTCGGCCGGTTGACGGTGGAAGAAAACCTGTTGATGGGCCTGTCGCGTTTCCCTGGTTCAGAGGCCAAGGAAGTGCCCGCCTTCATCTACGAACTGTTTCCGGTACTGTTGCAAATGAAGCATCGGCGCGGCGGCGACTTGTCCGGTGGCCAGCAGCAACAGTTGGCGATCGGCCGCGCCCTGGCCAGCCGTCCGCGCCTGTTGATCCTCGATGAACCCACCGAAGGCATCCAGCCGTCAGTGATCAAGGAAATCGGCGCAGTCATCAAGAAACTCGCCGCCCGTGGTGATATGGCGATCCTGCTGGTGGAGCAGTTCTATGATTTTGCCGCCGAACTGGCCGACCAGTACCTGGTGATGTCACGCGGCGAAATCGTGCAGCAGGGCCGTGGTGAAAATATGGAAAGCGAGGGTGTGCGCGGTCTTGTAACCATCTAATCTGTGGCCTCCTGACGATAAGCACTCTGCCATGAACCTGCCCGTTTCCCCTGCCCTGTTCACCCCCAGCTGGCACGCCGAGCTGGAACTGGGCTATGCGCGTTTCGGCGACACCACGCGCCCGGTCATGCGCCGTCACCTTGGCCCGCTGCGGGTGCAAAAGCACCTGTATGCCGAAGGCCCCGAGGTGTGCCAGCACATCATCGTGCACCCGCCCGGCGGGATTGCCGGTGGCGATCGCCTGGACATCAGCGCCCACGTCGGCGCCGGTGCCTGGGCGCAGTTGACCAGCCCCGGCGCAGCCAAGTGGTACCGCGCCAGTGGCCCGGCATTTCAGCACGTCGCGTTGACCGTCGAGGCCGGCGCGACGCTGGAATGGCTGCCGCAGGAAACCATCGTGTTCAGCGCCGCCCAGGCCGAGCTCACCACGCGCATTGAGCTGCAAGGCGATGCGCGGTTGTTCTACTGGGATGTGGTCGCTCTCGGGCGCCCGGCCAGCGGCGAGCGGTTTGATCTCGGCCACTTTCAAGCGCACCTGGATATTCGCCGCGACGGCCAGTTGCTCTGGCATGAGCGCCAGCGCATCGTGGGCGGCGACGGGTTGCTGGATTCGCCCATCGGGTTGGACGGCCAGCCGGTGTTTGCCACGTTGCTGGTGACCGGTGAGGTCGATCCCCAATTGCTCGAACAATGCCGCTCACTGCCACACGCGGTGCGCGGCGACTTGACCCAATTGCCCGGGTTGCTGGTGGCGCGCTGCCTGGCCAGTGAAGCGCTGCTGGCGCGGGGGTGGTTGATTGATTTATGGCGGTTGTTACGCCCGGCGCTGCTGGGCCGCGAAGCAGTCGCACCACGAATCTGGAGCACATGAAGATCAACATGTGGGAGGGGGCAAGCCCCCTCCTACACTTGACCTGCATTGTATTTAAGAATGTATTCAAAGGACCTTGAACCATGGACCTGACCCCACGGGAAAAAGACAAGCTGCTGATCTTCACCGCAGGCCTGGTCGCCGAACGGCGCCTGGCGCGCGGTGTGAAGCTCAATTACCCGGAAACCATCGCCTACATCTCCGCCGCGCTGATGGAAGGCGCCCGCGACGGCCGTACCGTGGCCGACCTGATGCACTACGGCACCACCCTGCTCAGCCGCGAACAGGTGATGGAAGGCATCCCGGAAATGATCCCGGATATCCAGGTGGAGGCCACCTTCCCCGACGGCACCAAGCTGGTCACCGTTCATCAACCCATTGCATGAGACGCTGTGATGATTCGTGAAGCAACCGAACACGACCTGCCGGCGATCCGCGCTATCTACAACGACGCGGTGCTCAACACCACAGCGATCTGGAACGAGCAACCAGTGGACCTGGCCAACCGCCAGGCCTGGTTCAGCGCACGCCAGGCGCAGCAGTACCCGATCCTGGTGGCGGTGGAAAACGATGAAGTTACCGGCTACGCCTCATTCGGCGACTGGCGCCCCTTCGAGGGCTTTCGCTACAGCGTCGAACACTCGGTGTACGTGCGCAATGACCAGCGCGGCAAAGGCCTAGGCCCACGCCTGATGCAGGCCCTGATCGAGCGCGCCCGCAGTTGCGGCAAGCACGTCATGGTCGCGGCCATTGAAAGTGGCAACCTGGCGTCCGTCCGCCTGCATGAACGCCTGGGCTTCATCACTACCGGGCAGATGCCCCAGGTAGGCATCAAGTTCGGCCGCTGGCTGGACCTGACCTTTATGCAACTGACGTTGAATCCGGGCTGTGAGCCGCCCAAGGAGTGAGATCGATGAGCGCTGCACACCTGCGTCGAGTCAATGCGGAAAGTTTTGCCCATTACCGCCTGGGCTTGATCGAACTGTTGCTGGACGCGGTGCAGCATGGCGCCTCGGTGGGCTTTATGGCCGACTTCGATGAGACCCAGGCCCGCGAGTATCTGACCGGCGTACAAGCCGGTATCGAAGACGCCAGCCTGCTATTGTGGGTAGTCGTGCGGGAAGAACGGGTGGTCGCCAGCGTGCAATTGGCGCTGTGCCAGAAAGCCAACGGCCTCAACCGCGCCGAAGTGCAAAAGCTGCTGGTGCACAGCAGCGCCCGCCGTCACGGCCTGGGCCAGCAATTGATGAACACCCTGGAACTCGCCGCACGCCAGCACAAGCGCGGCTTGCTCTATCTGGACACCGAGGCCGGTTCCGGTGCCGAAGCCTTCTACCAGTCGCTGCACTACACCAAGATCGGTGAACTGCCCGACTACTGCCAAAGCCCGGACGGGCGCTACAGCCCGACCGCCATTTACTTCAAGACTCTGGGGCAACCTGCATGATTCCTGGTGAGTATCAGATCCAGCCTGGCGACATCGAACTGAATGTCGGCCGTCGCACCATCACCCTCGGCGTGGCCAACAGCGGCGACCGGCCGATTCAGGTGGGTTCGCATTACCATTTTTTCGAGACCAATGACGCGTTGGAGTTTGACCGCTCCGCCAGTCGCGGCATGCGCCTGAATATTCCGGCGGGAACAGCGGTGCGGTTTGAACCGGGGCAGAGTCGTGAAGTCGAGCTGGTGGATTTAAGCGGCGGGCGGCGAGTATTCGGGTTTGCCGGGCGGATCATGGGCGACCTTTAGGGCCTCATCGGGGGCAAGCCCCCTCCCACCGTTGAAGGTATTCACAGCTCCAAATGTGGGAGGGGGCTTGCCCCCGATAGCGATTTCCCATTCAACACATCTTTATCAGGGCTTACACACATGAAAATCACCCGCCAAGCCTACGCCGACATGTACGGCCCCACCGTCGGTGACAAAGTCCGCCTGGCCGACACCGAACTGTTCGTCGAAGTCGAACAGGACTTCACCGTCTACGGCGAAGAAGTGAAATTCGGCGGCGGCAAGGTCATCCGCGACGGCCAGGGCCAGAGCCAACTGCTCGCCCATGAAGTGGTGGACACCCTGATCACCAACGCGCTGATCATCGACCACTGGGGCATCGTCAAGGCCGACGTCGGCTTGAAGAATGGCCGCATCCATGCGATCGGCAAAGCCGGCAACCCGGATATCCAGCCCGGCGTGACCATGGCCATCGGCGCCAGCACTGAAGTGATCGCCGGCGAAGGCATGATCCTCACGGCAGGCGGCATCGACTCCCACGTGCATTTCATCTGCCCGCAGCAGATCGAAGAAGCGCTGACCAGCGGCGTCACCACCATGATCGGCGGCGGCACGGGACCTGCCACCGGTACCAACGCCACCACTTGCACATCCGGCCCATGGCATCTGGCGCGCATGCTCCAGGCCAGCGACTCGTTCCCGATGAACATCGGTTTTACCGGCAAGGGCAACGCCAGTTTGCCGGAGCCGTTGATCGAGCAAGTCAAGGCCGGCGCCATCGGTTTGAAGCTGCATGAAGACTGGGGCACCACGCCCGCGAGCATTGATAACTGCCTCAGCGTGGCCGATCAATACGACGTGCAGGTCGCGATCCACAGCGACACGCTCAACGAGTCCGGCTTCGTCGAAACCACCCTCGCCGCCCTCAAGGGCCGCACCATCCACACCTACCACACCGAAGGCGCCGGTGGCGGCCACGCGCCGGACATCATCAAGGCCTGCGGTTTCCCCAACGTGCTGCCCAGCTCCACCAACCCGACCCGGCCGTTCACCCGTAACACCATCGATGAGCACCTGGACATGCTGATGGTCTGCCATCACCTGGACCCGAGCATTGCTGAAGACGTGGCCTTCGCCGAAAGCCGCATCCGCCGCGAGACCATCGCCGCCGAAGACATCCTGCACGACCTCGGCGCGTTCTCGATGATCAGCTCCGACAGCCAGGCCATGGGCCGCGTCGGTGAAGTGATCACGCGCACCTGGCAGACCGCCGACAAGATGAAAAAACAACGTGGCGCCCTGCCCGGCGACGGCCCGGGCAATGACAACTTCCGCGCCAAACGCTATATCGCCAAGTACACCATCAACCCGGCGATCACTCACGGCGTGAGTCATATTGTCGGCTCCATCGAAGTGGGCAAGTGGGCCGACCTGGTGCTATGGCGCCCGGCGTTCTTCGGCATCAAACCGAGCCTGATCCTCAAGGGCGGCGCGATTGCCTCCAGCCTGATGGGCGACGCGAATGCTTCCATCCCCACGCCTCAGCCCGTGCATTACCGCCCGATGTTCGCCAGCTTCGGCAGTTCGCTGCACGCCACCAGCCTGACCTTTATCAGCCAGGCCGCCCAGGACGCCGGCTTGCCCGAGTCCCTGGGGTTGAAGAAGCAGATCGCCGTGGTCAAGGGTTGCCGCAACGTGCAGAAAACCGACCTGATCCACAACGATTACCTGCCGGACATCGAAGTGGACCCACAAACCTACCAAGTCAAGGCCGACGGTGTGTTGCTATGGTGCGAACCTGCGGATGTGCTGCCGATGACCCAGCGTTACTTCCTGTTTTGAAAGGCCGCTGACCAGGTAGCCGGCGGCGCGGTGGCGCTTGCACGATGCGCACACACGCCCCGACATCGGATTTACACGAACACTTTTTTCACCATGGCTTCGGTGTACTCATAGTCCATTCGCAGCTCGGCACCGGCCGGAATATCTTCGGTTGCAAAGACCACCGACAGCACATAGTTCTTTCTTTTAGTGGTGGCCCCAGGCCCCACGCCCAGCCACATATCCGCCTCAACATTGAACGGCACGACTTCGACGTTGTACCCCGACGCGGCCTGGCGCACCGGTTTTCCATCCGCGTCATACTCAAGGGTGGTGTTGATTCTGGAGAGGATGTTGTCGCCTGACAGGTACACCGGCTCCGAACCCAGTCGGCCCCCGTCAAGGGTTGCGCGACTGCCGACAGAGATGACGTAGGTTTGACCTGATGAACCAAAGACGCCAGCAGGGAGTACGGTCCCACCGTAAACACCGACTGATTCCCCTTTGGCGATTTGCCTGTTGGCCACCACCATGGACTGCCCTACCAGGGACTGCTCTTCGGGGACCTTCATGTCCTGCGCGGTGAATGTACGTAGCTGCAGTTTCTCTTCGTAACGTGCGCCGACTTTCTCATACCCTTCAAACTGGATGTAAGGCTTGACTTGCTCTGACGTGTAGCGGATGCCGGACTTCTCCTGCCTGACGGCACTTTGCAACTTGCGAATACGTATCGGCCTGCCCTGATAGTCCCTGAGGGGGTACTTACCGTTGTTCGCACGGTTGTAACTGCCGGGCGTATTGGGCAGGGTTGAGGCGTGAATTTCGCGCCGCATGAAATCCGACTCCTGCGTCGTGTAGAGCGCCGTCGGCAGGGACCCGGATGCGCCTTCAAGCTCATCGCCCGAAACACCCGGTACCATCCCACCCGCCGTGCGTGGACGTTTCCACACCCCATCGACATCGGGCTTGGCGAGAATCGAACTGCTGACCAACGCAAACGGGTTGTCCGGTGCCTGCACCCACAAGAGGTAATGCTCGCCATCCCCGTCGGGCAGACTGGCAACAAAGTACTGTTTCCCATTGAACTCGATGGCTCGTGCCTGTGAGAGCTGTAACTCACGCGCTGTGCGCTTGCCAGGATCGACCAGCACTTCAAGTTCGTCCTTTGGCAGCAGGATTTCAGCGATTTCCTGACGGCTGAGCGTATGGATCAATTCGCTTTCCTTAATCGCCATCTGAGCCTGCAAGTCATCGACCTGCGCCTTATAGGCAGGTTGGGCCAATTCCCCGGCGGCGCGCGTGGCCTGCAATTCGGACAGCTGCCGCTGATAAGGCTCGCTCTGCGCATCAAATTGGGCGCGGTATCTGTGAGTCACATACTCCTGCCAGAATTCACGGGACAACAGGGCCTGAAACTCCTCAACGGAGTTGTCCATGGCGATGATTTTTTCGTAGGCGGCATCCAGCATGGCCGGGGTGACAGCGCCCATCTGGGTGAAGCTGACCTGTTGCGGTTGCCCCGGCAACTGCAGACGGTCCTTGAGGCCGAAGCGATACGCCAGCCTGATCTCCACCTCTTCCAACAGGCGTTGGGTATGCGGCAACTTGTCTGCCATCGACACCGCAGAGTCGTTGACGATGGCTTCGCTGCGCTGAATGTCCGCGGAGGCGAACGTGTCGACCGCGTGCAAACGGAACAACCCTTTGGACAGACTCGATAGCTGCACGCCTTCTGCCTGCCCCGCCGCCTGCGCCCGCGCCCTGAAGACCAGCGTCCTGACCTCCAGGTTGCTGAAGGAAAACGCGGCGCGATCACAACAACCGGGCTCGCCAGCCAAGTCGAACAGTTCCTTGCGGTGTGTTTCAGATTCCGCAGTGTTTTCGCTGATGCTGTCGATCACTTCCCAAACGCGACGCTGCAGGTCAGCCTGGCCGGGGCCTGCTGGCTGTAGACGATCAAGGATGTCAAAGAACGGGCCGGCGCGCTCCTCACCCCGTAGCGCGTGCCACTGGGCACTCCTGGCGCTCACCTGGTCTGCAGGAAGGTTTCGCGCCCAGCGCTCGAACGCCTGCCGCATAGCCGCACCGGGCACCACAGCGGCACGGATGTTCAGTGCGGTGGTCACCAAGCGGTTCGGGTTTTGCGCTGACGCCAACCCCGCCTGTTCAAGACGCAGGTTGTATTGCCGAACCTGTTGCAAGGTGTCCGCAGTCAAGGGGTTGCCGGATACGGACGTCAGGTTATTGACCCGCGCCGTCTGCGCCAACTGTTCCTCAGGCGGTGCAATGACGGAAGCCGGAATGGTTGTGATGGTGTTGTTACTCAACTCTATCTGGTCCAACAACGGCTGCTCAACCAAACCGATTGGCCAGGTATCGATGCCAGCGTTATTCAGGCTGAGGGAGCGCATGTCGGTTATCAGGCTGAAGTCCGGCGTGATGCCCAGCACGTTATTGTGCAGCCATAGCGCACGCAAGGTCACACGCTGCGACAGGATTTGCGCCGTTGCGGGGCTCAGGCGAATGAGATTGTTATTCAGGAACAAACGGGTCAGACCGTGCATTTCGCCCAGGGCCGGCGGCAATTCGTGCAGCAGGTTGTTTGCCAGGTCCAGCCAACGCACATGTGTGTAGCGTGAGAGGAAGCCTTCGGGCGAGGTCCTCAGGCCCATGTTGTTCAACTTGAGTGAGCCGACATGGCTGAAATCGGCCTCCAGGTCCGGCAAGCTCGGCAGTGTCAGGCGACTCAAGTCCAGCTCCAGGCCAATCGGCTGCCCGTCGTTGCTGAGCAATTGCGGGGTTTCCCGGCGCCAGCAGGCGAGAATGCGCTCCTTGGCGCGGTAACGGTCATCCAGCCTTCCTGCGTTAGCTTGCCGTTCATTAGTTCGTACATAGCGTTGACGTTCACCCGCGCCCGAAAGCGTCCAGGCGCTCAACTGCCGCTCCAGGGTATTGAATTCCAATTCCAGCCGGGTCAGCTGCGCCTCGGCACCGGCGCCCAGGTTCCAGATCCACTCCCTGGCCTCTTGCATACGCTTGTTCGGGTACAGGCGGCGCACTTTTTCAAGCACAGGGTTGCCGTTGTCAAACGCCCTGTCGCGCGCACTTTTCACCAGATCCGGCCGGACCTGATTCAGGCGTTGCCAGTAGTTGTCGAATTGCTGCCAGTAATCGGCAGGAAATGGGTTGCCCTCAAGCAAGGTGACGGCATTGAGCCGCGCACTCGCTTCGAGCTGCTCAGGCGCTGGGTTGAGGTTGCGCTGGGGCACCTCGCGCAGAAGGTTATGGCTCAAGTCAACGGATTCCAGCCCCGTGTGCGCCTCCAGCCCCCTTGGCCATTGGCCCAGCTGCGTATTCCTTAAGTTCAGGTTTCTCAGCCGGGGCATAGCGCTGAAGTCCGGCATTATGCCCAGCGGGTTATTGGTGAGGTAAAGCACTTCAAGGTTGCCAAGGGCGTTCAGCAGTCCGGCGCTTTGGGAGGTCAACCGAATGCCGTTGGAGGCCAAGTCCAACGACGTCAGGTTGTTCATTTCACCGACCACGACGGGCAGCGTGGTGAGCCCACTGCTTGTCACCGTCAACCCTCGCAGGTGAGTGAAGTTTTCAAGGAAAGCGTCCGCGTTCGCAGTCCACCTGACATTGTGCAGTTCAAGCGTGTTGACATGACTGAAGTCGGCGCTCAATGCCGGCAGTTCCAATCCCCTCCCTAGCAAGTGCATTGAGCCCGTCACTTCACGACGCCAGTGACTCATGAGGATATCGCTGATGTACTGCGCGGAAGAAAAGTGGCGCGCCTGTCCGGCAGTGGGTTGCGGTGAGTTGGCTTTGACCCAGTCACCCAATGCCTTCGTCAACGTCTTCAGCTCGGCTTCCCGGCGGCTGAGCCCACCTTCGATATCCTCACCCAATGACTCGATAAATGCAGTGACGTCGTCCTCAGCCATGGAGGGGTACAAATCACGTACCCGTTTCAGTCGCCGCTCTTTTACCGTCGCCTCTGAAGGCCCAAAAATCCTCGCCGCCAGCTTACGAAAGCCACGACCACCGCCCAGCAGTCGCAGTGTCGGATCGACACTTGGCTTGAGCAGCGGGTGCTCCAGCAACACCGTACGCAGCGGCGCACGCGGCAGGGGCGTTTGCTGGAGGGCGGCTTTCATTTGCAACGCATCGGTAAAGCCCAGCGCCTGGCGCTCGGTGGCGGATAACAGGTCCCAGGCCGCCGCGTAGAAATCCCTGGGCGGGGACGCCTCGAACAGACCGTTGTCCTTTTGCACCAACGTCCTGGCAGTGACGTCCGGGGAACCGATTGCATCCAGTAGAGGCCCTTGCGCTGAATACTGGCGCAGCTCCACCCGTGTGCCCCGCGGCCACCCTGGCAAAGTCTCCAGGGTGCGCAACGCCAGGCGCTGGCTGTCTATGTCTGCCAGGGTGTCCAGGTGCAGCCCCTCATAAGCGCGGGAGACCCGTGTTTCCTGTTCACACCATCGCGCTTGCTCGGCAAGGTCTTCAGGCAACAGCCCGGTGCGGCGCAAGGTTTGCAGTTGCTCGGCACTCAGGCGTGTGACCAGGTGTTCGGCCACCGCCGTCGGTAATTTGGGATAGCTTGCCAGGATCCAGTGCACGTCGGGGTCCTGCGAGGCGGTCAGTGCCTTGTAGCGCTCCTCCACCAGCGGACCCTTGAAAATCTGCACCGAGTCGCCCAGGTACTGACGCAACTTGGCGGCCCGCACAGTGAGTGAATCTTCGGCGGTACCCGGGATTTCCTTGAGGGTGGGGTCAACGTCTCGCAAGCTGATCAACACTTCTTTGAGCAACTCACCGCGCGCTATCTGGCTTGGCGCGACCCCTACGACGAGCGGGGAAGCAGCCACCGAGGCTTCCTCTTCCCAGAGCACTCTGTTGTCGCTCATGACCCGAAGCGGCCTGTCAACGGGCAACATCCCGCGTCGCCGCATCATCTGCAATTGCAGCACCGGGTCAGCCTGGGCGTACACCGCCGGGTCGGCGCTGTGCATTTGCTCGACAAAGGTCGTCAGTTCTTGATGGACCTTGAAGTGCTGGATCGTGTCTTCGAGCAACAAGGGCACCGGTTCATGCTCGACAAAGGTCTGGCGCAACACGTCTTCTTCGATGCCGCTGGCGGCACGCGCCTGCTCCAGCGTTTCGGTGTCCAGCCCACGCTGCTCCAGCCCCAGGCGCCGCATCAGGGTCGGCTGGTCCCAGGTCAACGGCTCTTCGACTTCATGACTCCAGGCGCCGGCGTGGTTGTGTTCCAGCAGCGGTTCATACGCGCCGGGACGACTGGGGTGCTGGATGCGGTACTCGCCGGTGTCGGGTGCCTGCCGGACTTGATAGTGGTCGCCTTCATGGGGCAACACCTTCTGCCCGTTGTGCGCGTAGAGCCCCAAGGCGTCTGGCTTGGCATCCGCAGGCAGTTCGAGTGGCACCTTGTAGGGCGTCATGTCAGGGTTCCACAACACCTGCTTGCCAGTTGCCAGGGTGACGGGCCTGAGGTTATCAACCATGCTCACCAGTTTGACCTCGGGCAATACCTTGGCCCCGGTCGCCAGCATCGCCGCATTCAGCGCGACGCTGGAAAAGTGTGCCCACATCGTCTTCAGGTCGCCCTGCTCGTAGGCCTCAATGCCTTCATACACTTCAGTACACATCTGCGCTGCGCCCACCGCCAGCATGACCGGCCCGAGCCCGGGCACCACAAATGCCAGGAGGTTGAACACGCTGACGACCGCACTCGTGTAGCTTTCCAGGCGGTCAATGCGCGCCTGGTAGTCTTCGTCCTCGGTGGGCACGGCCACAGCGCGGGCGTCGGCCAGAATCTTGCGCACCTGGGCCGCGCGCAGTTGCTCCCACAGGTTGCCGGTAATGCTCAACTCATCCAGGGGCAATTTCACCGGGTTTGACGCCAGCGGGTAATCGCCTGCAGCCCCATTGCCGTTGGCGGGTTTGTACAGCGCATTGAAATGCCGGAAAAAAATACCCTGCTCGCGTTGAGCCACAAAACGGCTGAAAAAACGTCGGTACGACGCGCTGTGCAAACGCGTGCGCAGGTCGGCCATAAAATCGCCGCGGGAGGCATACTCCTTGAGCGGTTGCTGGGGGTCATTGGGGATATACACCACCAGCCGCTCGACCCTGTCGCTGTTATTACGGTCCGGCCCGATCAGCAACGGGCCCACCAACTGGGCGCCAAATACCTTGAGCCCGACAAACGTCACCGGCTTGCCATCGAGCCTGGCGCTACCGGGGTCAGCGATGACCTGTTGGATCATGCGGTAGGCATCGGGCTTGATCCCCCACTCAGGCCTGCGAACCGCCACCTCGGCACTCAGCGCCAGCAGTTGACGCTGGTGTTCTTGCAGCTGCTGCTCCAGCACCGTGCGTGCGGTTGCGTCATCTGGCTTGACGATGGCGGTGATGTGCTGCTGATACAAAGTCCCCAGGTCCAGGGTGCGGCACAGCTGGGCGAACTCATGGGCAGGGATGGGCAGAGCGTGCGAAGTCAACACACTTGAGGTCGGGATGACCTCACCGCCAGACGAAGCGCTCACGGTCGTGATGATCTGGCAATCGGCGCACGGACTCGCTTGTTCTTCCTGCGGGGTAAAATTGGCCAGGGCGGCTTCAAGTAACGAAACAGTGCGGTATTCATACCGCAGCGCCGGGTCGCTGACTTGGTCGAAGACAAACACCCCGAACAGGTCGTCACGGTCCTTGAACCCATACTTGCGCGCAAAGTAGACGTGGTTGACGTCCAGCTCCAGGTTGAAGCGTTTCTTGATCGCGTCTTTAAGCGGTTGCTCGGCAAAGGCCAGCACATCCTGGACAGTGCCCAGGCTTCTCTCCACCTTATTCAAGGTCTCGCGGTAGCGGGTGTGGCTGTCAGCCAGTGCGGTTTTTTCCTGCGCCGTGGCACTCAGGTACCAACTGGGCAGTTCCATTTCGTGGTTGGCGAGTTCCTCCTGGCGCTGGACGGTGCCTTGGTTGAACCAGGCAGGCACGCGCTCTTTGAGGAAGTCGTAGTGAACGCCCCGAAGGTCAACATTGAAAGTGCCTTCGGGGGCAGTGGTAGCGGGTTGTTCTGACATAGTAGGGCCATCCATGACGGGCTGGGAAAAAAACCAACCTATCCGATCGCCCGGCGTGCAAAGCCCTAGCTATTTATCGCCGCTCAGAAATGCTCGCGCGGGTTGAACGCCGCTTTCTGCGCCAGCTCCTGCCACAAGGCCTTGACCTCCTCGTCGCTGCTTTTAGGCATCACGGCCTTGAGCTGCACGAACAGGTAACCGCGCTGCCCGGCCTTGTTCAGCAACCCATGCCCCTTGGCACGCATGCGCTGGCCATTCTGGCTACTGGCGGGCACCTTGAGGTTGATCTTGCCGGTGAGGGTCGGCACGGCCACTTCCGCGCCCAGTGCCAATTCCCATGGCGCCAGGGGCAGGTTGATGATCAGGTTTTCGCCGTCCACTTCAAACTTGGGGTGTGGCGCAAACTTGATGATCAGGTACAGGTCGCCATTGGCGCCACCACCGATGCCCGGTGCGCCCTGCCCTTTGAGGCGGATGCGCTCGCCGTCGGCCACGCCGGCGGGGATCTTCACGTTCAGGCTCTTGGTGGTGTTGCTGACGTGCCGGCCCGAGGCGTCGTATTGCGGCACCTGGAAGTTGATCTGCTTGGACTCGGTGGACAGCGTCTCTTCGAGGTGCACCGTCAGTTGCATCTCCACGTCCTGGCCCTTGCGCCCGGCAGGACGGCGTTGGCCGCCACCGAAGGCATCGCCGCGCCCACCAAAGATCGAGCTGAAAAAATCGGAGAAGTCCTCAGTGCCCGCGCCGCCACCGCCGTAGCCGCCACGGCTCTGCCAGCCCGGCGGGCCCTGGAACGGCTGGCCGTGCTGGCCGTATTTGCGCAGTTCGTCGTACTCGGCTCGCTTGTCGGCGCTTTTAAGCGCCTCATAGGCTTCGGACGCGTCCTTGAACTTGGCTTCGGCGTCTTTTTCCTTGCTTACATCGGGGTGATATTTGCGTGCGAGCTTGCGATAGGCAGCCTTGATTTCCTTGTCATCGGCCGTCGGCTCGACACCCAGAATCTTGTAGTAATCTTTGAAATCCATCGGCGGTTCACCATCCTTTATCGAGATCGCACTGCCCGGGGCACAACGTGCGCTGGTTTGCACCTGTTGAGGGTTGTGGCTCGGGGGTACGTCAAAGTGTTATCGGCATCAGCCGTATGCATCAGATGTGGGGGCAAATCCCGTACTTTCAAGCGCGATTTAACGGATGGTCGGCCTACGCAAGCGCCTGCGACTGGCATACACTGCGCGGCCGTTTTTCAACCGGAACCCGATAGACATGAAAAACCCATCCCCAGCCCGTGCCTGCGGCATCGACTTCGGCACGTCCAACTCCACCGTCGGCTGGATCCGCCCCGGCGAGGAGACGCTCATCGCGCTGGAGGACGACAAGATTACCTTGCCGTCGGTGGTGTTCTTCAACTTCGAGGAGCGTCGCCCGGTGTACGGCCGCCTGGCCCTGCATGAATACCTGGAAAACTACGAAGGCCGGCTGATGCGCTCGCTCAAGAGCCTGCTGGGCTCCAAGCTGATCAAACACGACACCAGCGTGCTCGGCACCGCGATGCCGTTCACCGACTTGCTGGCGCTGTTTATCGGCCAGCTCAAGAGCCGCGCCGAAGCCAACGCCGGCCGCGAGTTCGAAGAAGTGGTACTGGGCCGCCCGGTGTTTTTCGTCGATGACGACCCGATGGCCGACCAGGAAGCCGAGAACACCCTGGTGGACGTGGCGCGCAAGATCGGCTTCAAGGACATCTCGTTCCAGTACGAACCGATTGCGGCGGCGTTCGACTACGAGTCCACCATTGAAAAAGAAGAGCTGGTGCTGATTGTCGACATCGGCGGCGGTACGTCCGACTTTTCGCTGGTGCGTCTGTCGCCGGATCGCCGCCACAACGACAACCGCCAGAGCGACATCCTTGCCACCGGCGGCGTGCACATCGGCGGCACCGACTTCGACAAACAGCTCTCGCTGGCCGGCATGATGCCGCTGTTCGGCTATGGCAGCCGCATGAAGAGCGGCGCCTACATGCCTACCAGCCACCACATGAACCTGGCCACCTGGCACACCATCAACTCGGTGTACTCGCAAAAGTCCCAACTGGCCCTGGGCAGCATGCGCTACGACATCGAAGACACCGGCGGCATCGACCGCCTGTTCAAGCTGATCGAACAGCGCGCCGGACACTGGCTGGCCATGGAAGTGGAAGAGACCAAGATCCAGCTGACCCAGGCCGACAGCCGCCATGTACCACTGGACCGTATCGAAGCGGGCCTGAGCGTGGACCTGAGCCGGGCACTGTTCGAATCATCCATCGACAACCTGCTGGAACGGGTGCGCGGCAGCGTCACGCAGTTGCTCAATGACGCCTCGGTGAGCGTGGCCCAGGTGGACACGGTGTTCTTTACCGGCGGCTCCAGCGGCATCCCGGCGCTGCGCCACAGCATTTCGGCGATGCTGCCGAATGCGCGGCACGTGGAAGGCAATATCTTCGGCAGTATTGGGAGTGGCTTGGCGATTGAGGCGAGCAAGCGATACGGGGTTTAAGCGGCAAGTTTTCAGCTTCAAGCTGCAAGTAGAAGCAAGCCCGCTCTCACTTGCAGCTTGCAGCTTGAAGCTTGAAGCTTGAAGCTTGAAGCTTGCAGCTGCTTTCAAACCATCCCCCCCAGCTTCAACTCACTCTTGAGATACGCATAGTAAATCGGCCCCGCCACCACCCCCGGCAAACCGAATGCGGCCTCGAACACCAGCATCGCCAGCAGCAATTCCCACGATTTGGCACTGATCTGCCCGCCCACGATGCGCGCGTTGAGGAAGTACTCGACCTTGTGGATCACGATCAGATACCCCAGCGCCGCCACCGCCACCCAGATCGACAACGACAGGGCCACGATGGTGATCAGGGTGTTGGACATCAAGTTGCCGATCACCGGCAGCAGGCCGAGCAGGAACGTCAATACGATCAGGGTTTTGGTCAGCGGCAGGTGAATACCGCACAGCGGCAGGACCACGGCAAGGAACACAGCGGTGAAAGCGGTGTTGAGCGCGGCGATCTTGATCTGGGCGAAGACGATATTGCGAAACGCCTGGACCAGCAGGTGCAGGCGGTCGAACAACGCCGCGGCCAGGGGTTTGCGCTTGGTCAGGTCGGGCACGCGCTGCAGGGCGATGATCGCGCCCAGCACCATGCCGATCAGCAAGGTCACGAACATGTGCGCGGCGTCCTTGCCGACCAGTTGCAGTTCGCTCAGGTGCTTGCTCAGCCATTGGCCGATGGCCACGCGAAACTCGGCGGCGCTGGCCGGCAGGTAGGCGTCCAGGAACGGCGGCAACTGGCCGCGCGCACGGTCAACCACACCCATGAACTTGTCGAGCGAAGCGCCGGGGTTTTCCGCTTCATGGAGCAGAAAGCTGATGGCGCCGGCGAAGATCAGCGCAAGTACGCTGACGATCAAGGTGCCGAGCAGGGCCACCGCCAGCCAGCGCGCACGCCGCCCTTCGATCAGCCGTTGCAGTTGGGGGGTGAGCATGTTGACCAGTTCATAGACCAACAGGCCGGCCAGCAGACTGGGCAGCAATTTCAGCGGCAGCACCAGCAGCAGTCCGCCGAAAATGATGATGTAGCTGGCCAGCAACAACACATGACGCTGAGAAAACGTTGGCATACAGCCTCAAAACGAACGGCGTTAAAGGATGTGTAGGAGCGAGCTTGCTCGCGAAGGCCGCCAACGATAACGCGTTTATTCTGAATAAACGCGGGGTAATTGAGTTCTTCGCGAGCAAGCTCGCTCCTACAGGGGGGCTGTGTGCAAGTGTCTCAGCCTCTATGGCCTGGGGCTATCAATTCTTCAGGCAGGTGCTCATGAAGGTCTTGCGCACATCGCCCGCCAGGGCTTTGGTCTTGGCCTCGGCATTGCAGTCTTTCATCTTTTGCTGCTGCGGGGTCAGGGTCTTGGCGTCGTTGGCGGCCGGGGTCGACAGGCAGGTCTTCATGAAAGCCTTGCGCTCATCGCCCTTGAGGGTCTTGGTGGTGGCCTCGGCGTTACAGGTGGTCATTTTGTTTTGCTGGGCGGTGGCGGCAAAACCCTGGGAACACAGCAGCACGCCCATCATCAACAGCGCAATACGCAGCATCTTCATGGAATTTTCTCCCTGTTACCGCGCCGAAGGGCGCGGCCTACAGCGCAGTGTAGTCAAAGCCTGTTACAACTTCACCGGCCGCGAATATTCGCCCGACGGTATTGCTCCGGCGTGCAGCCGGCATGGCGCTGGAACATCGCGATAAAGGCCGAGGCGCTGCTGTAGCCCAGGTCAAATGCCACCTGCTGCACGCTGCGCTCGCTGTCCAGCGCTTCAATGGCCGCCAGGAAGCGCAGGCGCTGGCGCCACTCACCAAAGCTCATGCCCAGTTCGCGCACAAACCGGCGCGCCAGGGTGCGTTCGCTGACATGCACCTGCTCGGCCCATTGCGCCAGCGGGCGGTTGTCGCCCGGTTGCGCCTGCATGCCTTCCAGCACCCCCAGCAGGCCGGGATGGCGCGCGTAAGGCAGGAAGCAATCGTGGATCGGCGCCTGCTTGAGTTGGTCCACGAGCACCTGGGCCAGGCGGATATCGGCGTCGGTCTGCGGCCGATTGACGTCGCGCAGGGCGAAATCCTTGAGAATCGCCTTGAGGATGTCACTGATCGCCAGGGTGCAGGGCTGCCTGGGCAATTGCTCGCACAGGGCCGGCGCCAGGCCCACCGAGTGGTAGACGATCGCCTCGGCATTGTAGGAACTGTGCTCGGTATGCGGCGGTACCCACACCGCGTACTGCGGCGGCGACATAAAACGGCTGCCGGCCACTTCCATGCGCATCACCCCGCTGGCCGAGTAGTCCAGCGAGCCCCAGGCGTGCTGGTGCGGGGTGCATTCGGTGTCCGGGGCAAAGTCGCAATAGCGGAAGTACACCGGGCTCGGCAAGCGGACGAAATCGGGCAGGCGTACGGTGTGTCTGGACATATTGTCTGGATTCGAGGGCGGGTTGTCTGGATCGCAGTATAGGCTGCGATCCAGACAAGGGATAATCCCGCCTCTTCAACACACTGGGTGTGCTTTCGATGCAATACGCGTATCCCCTGCTGGCCATTCTGATCTGGGCCGGCAACACCGTGGTCAACAAACTGGCGGTGGGTTCGATCTTCCCGGCTGAAATCGGCTTTTATCGCTGGCTGTTCGCGGCGCTGCTGTTCACTCCGTTCATGCTCAAGCCGGTGATCGCCCACTGGGCACTGATTCGCCCAAACCTGGGCAAGATCTTCATTCTCGGCGTGCTGGGCATGGCCGTGTATCAAAGCCTGGCCTATTACGCAGCCACGCTGACCAGCGCCACCAACATGGGCATCATCCTCTCGCTGATGCCGCTGATGGCCCTGACTGCCGCCATCATCAGCCTGGGCCAGCGCTTGACCTATGGCGCGCTGACTGGCGCGGTGCTGTCGTTCGCGGGGGTTGTGGTGGTGGTGTCATCCGGCAGCCTGGGCGCGTTGCTGCAACACGGGATCAACCTCGGTGACGGCATGATGCTGGTCGCCACCCTGGCCTACGCGGTCTACAGCACCTTGCTGAAAAAATGGCACCTGCGCCTGCCGCCGTTGGTGCTGTTGTATTTGCAAGTGCTGGTGGCGGTGGTGGTGCTGTTACCGCTGTTCCTGTGCTCGGCCAAGGCAGGCCTGGGCTGGGCGAATATCCCGCTGGTGCTGTATGCGTGCCTGCTGGCTTCGATGCTGGCGCCGCTGGCGTGGATGCACTCGGTCAGAACCCTGGGGCCCAGCCGTACCACCTTGTTTTTCAACTTGCTGCCGTTGATTACCGCCTTGATTGCGGCGGTGGTGCTGAAGGAAGAGCTGGCGCTTTATCACCTGGTGGGAGGGTTGCTGACCTTGGGTGGGGTGGTCCTGTCGGAGCGCTGGACGACACCCGTCAGACCCAGTCGTGACACATCCTGTTAAATCCGATAAAACTTTTCGCCTCTCTCGCCACTCACAACTGGGAGCGATCACGCCGGCAGAGCGTGGCGTAAAACCGGATTAGCCCCAGGAGATTGAGATGACTGAAGCACAATTGACTGACGTTGCGACCCTGCGCAGCCGCGCCCGCCAGAACGTCGAAAACGGTGCCGTGACCGAAGGCTATGACGCCGACCGCGAAGAGATTATCCGCTTGCTCAACGCATCGCTGGCCACCGAGCTGGTCTGCGTGTTGCGCTACAAGCGTCACTACTTCATGGCCAGCGGCCTGAAAGCCAGCGTCGCCGCCGATGAATTCCTGGAACACGCCACCCAGGAAGCCGAGCACGCCGACAAACTCGCCGAACGTATCGTGCAACTGGGCGGCGAGCCGGAGTTCAACCCCGACCTGTTGTCGAAGAACTCCCACGCGCAATACGTGGCGGGCAATTCGCTGAAAGAAATGGTCTACGAAGACCTGGTGGCCGAGCGGATCGCGGTAGACAGCTATCGCGAGATCATCCAGTACATCGGCGACAAGGACCCGACAACTCGTCGCATCTTCGAAGACATCCTCGCCCAGGAAGAAGAACACGCCGATGACATGGCGGATATTCTAGAAGGCCTGTAATCAGCCGCACAGCACTACCCATGTGGGAGGGGGCTTGCCCCCGATAGCAGTGGTTCAGTCAACGATGTATTGGCTGATCTGCCGCTATCGGGGGCAAGCCCCCTCCCACATTTGCTTTCAGGTGCAGTCCGTTACTTCACAGTCTTGGGCGCCTTGCCTTCTTTCATCTGTTGCAGCAACGGTGCGCAGGCATTGGGCTCGCCGCCGCTTGGGGCAACCAGTGCAAGCAACCCGGCCGCCGGGCCGGCGATCACACCCAGCGCGACCATGCCCGCGCCACGCAGCGCCAGGGGAATGGCCTTGACCCCCGCATTGGGCTTGATGAACGGCCCGTTCACATACAACGGTGAGCGCAGGGAGAACAAACGGAAGCCCTTGGACTCCGGGGTAATGGTCAGGTCCAACTGTTCGGTCGCCATATTCGCCGTACCATCGACGTAGATGATCGCGTTCTCGGTATCGAACACAAACAACCGGGTGGTCGCCAGGCCAGTCTTGATGCCGAAGTCTGCCGCGGCGCAGTTGATCTTCACTTCCTTGTCGCCAAACAGGCGCCCCACCACGTAATTGCCCACGTTGAGGCCGGCGATTTCCATCAGGCCACGGCTGATCGCACCGTCGTTGATCAGCATCTTCAGGTCACCGTTGGCGGTGCCCAGCAGCGCTGCCACGGAGTTGCCGCGCCCGGCAATATCGGCGTCGCCGTTGAGTTCGCCAAAGCTGGTTTTCATCGGTTCAAAGCTTGGGAACAACTGCTTGAGCTTGAAGTTACGCGCCGTGAGCTTCGCCCGGCCTTCCATCGGCGCGGTACGGCCGTTCAAGCGGATCTGCGCATCGAGCTTGCCGCCGGCCACGCCGAAGCGCAGGGGCTCCAGGCTCAGCTCACCATTGTCGAGTACCAGGTGCGTATAGAGGTCGGTGAACGGCAGCTCGGCGCTGTGCACGATGCGTTTGCCGGTGAATTCCACGTCGGCATCCATCTCGCGCCAGCGCTCGGTGCGGAACTCTTCGACCGGCAGCACCTTGGTCGCCGGTTGCTTGCTTTCACCGCCACGGGCTTTCTGCTTGGCATTGGAATCGGCGCCGATCAGGGGCGCCAGGTCGTCCATCAGCAGCTGATTGGACACCAGCGCGCCGCTGAGCTTGGGCCGTGGCTGGCTGGCCACGTAGGCCAGGTCGCCGTGAATATCGCTGTTGCCGATCTTGCCGTTGAAGTTTTCATAGCGGAACGACGCGCCGCTGGCTTCATGCAGCTTGGCGATCAAATGACCGTCGGTTGAATACGCCGGCGAATCGGGCAACGTCACGCCGGTCAGCGGGTAGAGATTGCCCAGGCTGGCACCGGCGAGCTTCAGGCGCAGGTCCAGGGCGCCGAGGTTCAGCGGGTCGGTCAGGGTGCCGGCCAGGGCGATGCGGGTGTCGGCGATCTTGACCTGGGCCTGCAGCGGGAACGGCTTGGCCGCGTCCTGCAGGGCGAGCAGGCCGCCGATCTTGCCGGTGCCGGCGAGCGCCTGGCCATGGTACTGACCCTTGACCTTGAGGGCGAACGCGTAGTCCTGGGGCGCCGAGCCTTTTTCCAGGGCCTTTTTGGCATCCGCGTCTCCGACGATTTCACCGAAGGGAATCGGTTTGCCCAGCGGGTCGATGATCACATCGAGCCGGGTCTTGAGGGTCTGGTCGTCGAGGGTGACGTGGCCCTTGTCGAAGCCGATGGCGCCGATATCCACCACCCAGCTGGAAGGCTCGGCGTCGGGATCCTTGGGGTCGAACTTGAAGGTCCAGTTGGCGCGGCCGTCAGCCAGGCGCTGCAGGTCGGCGCTCGGTTCGGTGAGGTCGATACGCGGGATCACCACGCGTTGTGCCAACAACGCCAATGGCGAAATACGCAACTCGACCTTCTTGAGCGTGACCATCTGCGGTTGCTTGGACCAATCGGGATTGCCCAGGCTCAGGTCTTCGGCAATCACATGGGGCCAGGGCACCCAGGCCCGCCAGCCACCCTCGTCGGGCTCACGCTGCCACACCACCGCCAGGTTGCCGTTGATGGCGAATGGGCGGTGCAACTCTTCGGAGACCTTGGCATTGAGGGGTGGTTTGATGCGGTTCCAGTCAAAAAACACCAGGACCAATACCGCGATGGCAATTAACAGAACGACGCTGGCGCAGCACCAGGCGACGATTTTTCGAGTGCGCGTCATTGCACAGAACTCCTGAATACGACTGGCTGGGCAACAGCCTTTTACACAGCTTATAGGACTACGACTGGCAAAGTGCCCGGGGGTTTAACGCAACGGCGGATTTAGCCGAAAAAAGCGATTTTCCTGATCGATCAGACCGTTTCTGATCATCCGCCACGCACCATTGTTACCCAGGTTCGTGTCGAAAATACCCACTGCGGTGCAAAACCGCGTGCTTGAGAGGCGCGATCTAGAGCGTCCCCGGCGAACAATCAATTCTGTTGATTATTACCATTGTGTTTATGAACTTTTATATCGACTTATCAAGAGTAGCATTAGCCCTGTACCCACTTTATCGCCCTCCCAAGGAGCAACCCTCATGAAACGCCAAGTACTTGCTACCGTCCTGTTATCCGTCCTGGCTTCCAGTGCCTTTGCCCTGCCAGCCGCCGAACAGGCCACCCCACAGAACCAGGCCCAGGCCGTGCAGTCGAGCCAGACCCTGGCCCGCAGCGGTTCGCAGGAAGATGAAAACCGTGACTACGCTAAAGGCGCTGTCGCTGAAAACGGTTCGGAGCAGGCCAACAAACGCGCCTACACCGAAGGCCTGACTGAAGGTGGCAACGACCGCCTGCAAGAAAAAGGTCTGGTAGAAGGCGGCGCTGAACAAGCCAATGACCGCGCCTACACCCAAGGTATCGCGGAAGGTGGTGCCGACCGTCTGCAAGAACTGCATCAAGCACAGAGCTAAGCCCGTGGTGGCCCAGAAAAAAGCCCGATCTGCCGATCGGGCTTTCGCTTTTATATAGACCGCGTCACGTCTGCCCCCCGCCAAGTTCGACGCCGGCAAAGCGGTTTTGCTAGAGTGCGTCGCTGTACTCGCCGACAAAGCCCATCCGCTCATGCTGCCCCGCGCCGAACAGAAGCAACAGACTCGCCTCGCCCTGATGGACGCTGCCCGCCATCTGATGGAGTGTGGCCGTGGGTTTGGCAGCTTGAGCCTGCGCGAAGTGGCCAAGACAGCGGGTATCGTGCCCACCGGGTTCTATCGCCATTTTGCCGACATGGACCAGCTTGGGCTCGTATTGGTCAGTGAAGTCGGCCAGACATTCCGCGCCACGATTCGCCTGGTGCGCCACAACGAATTCGTCATGGGCGGGATCATCGATGCGTCCGTGCGGATCTTTCTCGATGTGGTCTCGGCCAACCGTTCCCAATTCCTGTTCCTGGCCCGCGAACAATACGGCGGTTGCCTGGCCGTGCGCCAAGCCATCGGCGCGCTGCGCGAAGACATCACTCGCGACCTGGCAGCCGACCTTACGCTGATGCCCAAGCTGCAACACCTGGATGCCGACGGCTTGCACGTAATGGCTGACCTGATCGTCAAGAGCGTGTTCGCCACCCTGCCCGATATCATCGACCCGCCCGCCCAGGCCTTGCCTGCCCACCTCACGCCCCAGGCGAAAATCACCCAGCAATTGCGCTTTATCTTTATCGGCCTCAAGCATTGGCAAGGCCTGGGCAGCACCGAGTAATACGCTCAGCCGGCCTTATGAAAGCGCTTGGCGGTGGTGTAGTTCCTGTTCCAGTAGCTATTGCTCAACGAATCGATACGTACGTTCTTGCCGGTACGCGGTGAATGGATGAATTTGCCCTCGCCGATATACAGCCCGACGTGACTCACTCGCCCCTGCCCATTGCCTTTGAAAAAGACCGCGTCGCCCGGCTTCAACGCCGTGCGCTTGATGGTCGCGGCCGTTGAACGGTGCATCGCAGTCGTGGTGCGCGGGAGCTGGATATTGGCTTGGGTCTTGAACAGATAGACCAGGAAGCTGCTGCAATCGAACCCTTGATCGGTAGACGTACCGCCCAACTTGTAGGGTGCGCCGAGCAGTTGATGGGCGCGGTCGATCACATTTTCGACGGAAGACGATGCATGGGCGGAAACAAACATCGGTGGCTGTTGAAGAGTGGCCGAGGCTGAGGAGATAAGACAAGACAGGCTGACGACGACAGAACAGATAAGTGACTTGAACATGATGAACATCGCGGCGGATTAAACACGGCGCGAATCTTAAAGAACCACCACGTAAACTCACGAAGGCCTATTCCCGGGCTCTTGTAGGATAATTCCTTAAAACCAAATGAAGAATTGGATGAAAGAAATTTCATGCAATACGCCAGCGTACTCCACGCAAAATGCCCCTTCCCGGTGCTTCAGCTCGCTGCAACGCACCAACTTGCATCACAGGCGCATTCAGTGAGTGCCCTGACGTGTGGCATTCGTGCCCTGCTGACAGGAATTTCCTACGTGCCTGCGGGGTTGGCAAGCCCCTTGCTCTAGCACCCTTATCGTTCATAGCTGGAAACCCTCCGATGCTGGTGATCCACCGCCGAATCGCCCCGCAAGCCCTCTGGGCCGCCGAGCTGCTGCTGAACTTCGAAGCTCGCAGCAAAAGCCGCCTGCGCTGTTTCAGTGCCGACGGTGAAGACGTCGGCCTGTTTTTGGAGCGTGGGCAACCGCCGCTGCACGATGGCGAATTCCTGCAAGCCGAAGACGGACGCGTCGTACGTGTCTGCGCACGCCCTGAGCAACTGCTGCACGTCACCTGCCGCAACGCCTTTGAACTGACCCGCGCGGCCTATCACCTGGGCAATCGCCATGTGGCCCTGCAGGTCGGCGATGGCTGGCTGCGCCTGCTTGATGACTATGTGCTCAAGGCCATGCTTGAACAGTTGGGCGCCGATGCGCACGCCATCGAGGCGCCTTTCCAACCCGAACACGGGGCCTATGGCGGCGGTCATCATCACTCGCGCCATGGCGACGAAGACTTCAATTACGCGCCTAAACTGCATCAGTTCGGCGTGCGTCCATGAACCCGGCCTGGGCGCTGTTGCGCCTGGCCAGTCCGCAGTTGCCGATTGGCGGCTACAGCTACTCCCAGGGCCTGGAAATGGCGGTGGAGAACGGCCGCGTCAACGATGCCGCCAGCGCGCGGCGCTGGATCAGCGATCAATTGTTGCTCAATCTCGCGCGTTTCGAAGCGCCGTTGCTGCTCGCCCATTGCCGCGCCGCCGCTGAACAGGCCTGGCCGCGCCTGGCGCAGTTGTGTGAAGAACACCGTGCCAGCCGCGAAACCCGCGAGCTGTATCAGGAGAGTCGGCAGATGGGCTACTCCCTGCAACAATTGCTCTGTGGCCTGCCGGAGTTAGACGCGGACGCCCGTGATTTCCTTGACCAACAGCCTGAACCCCATCTGGCCCTTGGCTGGGCGTTGGCCGCACGGGCCTGGGCCATCCGCCCCGATGACGCCCTCGCGGCCTGGCTCTGGAGCTGGCTGGAAAACCAGTTGGCGGTGCTGATGAAGACCCTGCCCCTGGGCCAGCAAGCCGCGCAGCGCCTGACCAGCGAACTGCTGCCACTGTTGCAGCAGGCCCAGCAGACGGCTGGCCGCGTCGAACCCGATCACCTTGGCAGCGCCGCGTTTGGCCTGTCTTTGGCGTGCATGGCCCACGAGCGCCAGTACAGCCGCCTGTTCCGTTCCTGAGGCTTTTTTGGAGAACCCACCATGAACACACAACCCCTGCGCGTCGGCATCGGCGGCCCGGTCGGCTCCGGCAAGACCGCCCTGACCCTGGCCCTGTGCCTGGCGCTGCGCGAGCGCTATAACCTGGCGGTGGTTACCAACGACATCTACACCCGCGAAGACGCAGATTTTTTGGTGCGCAACCAGGCCCTGGCGCCGGAACGCATCATCGGCGTGGAAACCGGCGGCTGCCCGCACACGGCGATCCGCGAAGATGCCTCGATCAACCTGGAGGCGGTGGACCAGCTCAACCGCCGGTTTCCGGGCCTGGACCTGATTCTGGTGGAGTCCGGCGGCGACAACCTGTCGGCGACGTTCAGCCCCGAGCTGTCGGACCTCACCATCTACGTGATCGATGTGTCCGCCGGCGACAAGCTGCCGCGCAAGGGCGGGCCCGGTATTTGCAAATCCGACCTGCTGGTGATCAACAAGATCGACCTCGCGCCACTGGTGGGTGCCTCGCTGGAATTGATGAACAGCGACACCCAACGCATGCGCAATGGCAAACCCTTTGTGTTCAGCAATCAGAAAACCGGCGTCGGCCTGGATGAAATCGTCGCTTTCATCGAACGTCAAGGCCTGCTGACCGCTGCCTGATCCCCCTACGGAGCCTGTATATGAACCTCAAGAAACTGTTCGCCGCCGCCGCGCTGCTGCTGACCCCCGCCCTCGCCTTCGCGCACCCGGGCCACGGCGACAATGGCCTGATCGCCGGCATCAGCCACCCACTGGGCGGGCTCGACCACCTGCTGGCCATGGTTGCGGTCGGCCTGTGGGCGGCGCAGCAAAAAGGCAACGCACGTTGGGCGCTGCCTTGTGCCTTTGTCGGCACTATGTTGATCGGTGGCATGCTCGGTTTTGAAGGCCTGCAACTGCCGGCGCTGGAAAGCGGGATCGCCGCATCGGTGCTGGCGCTGGGCCTGGCGGTAGCGCTGGCCGTGCGGCCACCGCTGTTCGTGGCGGTGGGGGCAACGGCATTGTTTGCGTTGTTCCATGGCGTGGCCCATGGCCTGGAGCTGCCGGACATGTCCAGCCCCTGGGCGTACGCGGCAGGGTTTGTCGGCGCGACGGCTGCGTTGCATGCGGCGGGTTATGCGGTGGTGCGTTTCCTGCCTGCGGCGGCAGCGCCGTTGGTGCGGGTGGCGGGGGCGGCTTCGGCGGCGACTGGGGCCTGGTTGTTGGCGGGCTGATCTTCAGCGCTGCTGAAGGCCTCATCGGGGGCAAGCCCCCTCCCACAGTTAACCGCGTTCCAACGTTGAAATGCGGTCGAATGTGGGAGGGGGCTTGCCCCCGATAGCGGCGCCACAGACACCACAGTTCCCAAGCCTGATAACATGCGCGCCACACCCCTGCCGTGACGACGCCAGCCAATGCCCATCGCTTCTGTGCCCGCTTTGAATTCCGTGCTCACGCACTTCCATGACCTGATCGTGCCGCTGTGGCAAGGCCCGGGCTGGAATGCCGAGCTGGCGCTGCCCTTCGAGGCGCTGGACGCCAATCATCAGCCACTGCCCCCGCAACGCTACCGCGCCATGGCCTGCGCCCGCCAGTTGTACCTGTTTGCCAGCCTGATCGGTGAGCCCGGCACGGCCTTCGCGCAAGCGCGCGCGGCAGAGTTGTTCCGTTCCCTGCAACGGCACTTCCACGACGCCGAACACGGCGGCTGGTTCTACAGCATCGACCCGGCCGGGCAGCCACTGGATAAACGCAAAGACCTCTACACCCACGCCTTTATCATCTTTGCTTGCGCGCAATACTGGGCCAAGGTGCGTGAACCCTTGGTGGAGTCGGTGCTCAATGCCGCGCTCGAAGTGGTCGCCCAACGTTTCGCAACCGGTGACGGCCTGTACGAAGCGGTGCTGGACCGCAACTGGGCCTCGCTCAAGTCGGGCCCGTTGCAAAACCCGTTGATGCACCTGGCCGAAGGCTTCCTCGCCACCCTCGCAGTGCGTGACGACGCCGAGGTACAAGCGGCCCTGCTGGCATTGGCGGCGGCCATGCAGCAACGCTTCATTGATCGCCAGCATGGCGTGATGTTGGAGAAACCGCTGGGTGCTGTGGATAACTGGTTTGAGCCAGGGCACCAGTTCGAGTGGTTCTTTTTGCTGGAATCCTCAGAAGTATTGCGCGGCACACCGCTGCATGCGTCGCTGACACGGGCGTTCGCCTATGCCGAACAGACCGGTGTGGATAAGTTGAGCGGTGCGGTCAGCGGCATGCTGTCCGTGGATGGCACGGTGCGCGACGGCACCCAGCGTATCTGGGCCCAGGCCGAGTACCTGCGGGCATTGACCTTGCGCCCCGGCAGCGAGGCCGTGCTGCAGCGTCAATTGCTGGCGCTGCAAAAGCATTTCCTGCATGCGAAGGGCTGGCATGAATGCCTGGATGCCGAGGGTCAGGTGAGCCGAAGGGATATGCCTTCTACCACGCCTTATCATTTGGCGACTTGCTATCAGGGTCTGATCCGGCATTTGGGCTGACCTTCAGGGCCTCATCGGGGGCAAGCCCCCTCCCACACTTGACTGCTGTGAACCCGGTCCAATGTGGGAGGAGGCTTGCCCCCGATAGCCTCACCTCGGTCTAACAGCCCTCACGCAATCCACTTGCGATCCCCAGTAAAACTGATCGTCAACCAGCGCGCCGCATCCGGCGTGCCCAGCGCTGTGGATATCTCTTCGCGCAACCCGTCGAGGGTCGCGACCTTATCCACTGGGTAATCGGCCGGCAACACCACATGAATTTCAATGAATCGTGCCCGCCCGTGCTTCTGCACGTAGGACACGTAGTCGTCGAAGCCATGCCTGGCCTGCGCCGCGTCCATCACTTCGCGCACGGTGTCGTCCAAGTGATCCGGGGCAATGCCCAGCACCTCACGCAAGGCCGGGCGCAGGATCTTGAACGCCGGCGCCAGCATGCTCAGGGCCAGTAGAATCAGGATCAGCGGGTCGACGTACACCGCCCACTCGCCATACCCCCGGGACTTGAGCAACAGTGCCGCCAGAAAGCTGATCAGCAAGCCCACCGACAGCATTGCGTCCACCAGCCAACTGATGTTGTCGAACTGGATCAGCGAGGATTTCAACCTGCGGTTGCGGTAGCGCACATAGAAAAAGTAGGCGAACTCCACGACGGTAAACACCGCCGCATACACGGTCACCAGCCCCAACTCGATTTCGCGACCGCCATTGATAATGCCGAACACACCGTTGAGAAACGCGTAGATGGCGATCAGCAGCAGGAAGCTGCCTTCGATCAACAGCACCATCGGCTCCAGGTGCCAATAGCCGAACTGGAAACGCTCGTTGCTTTTCTTGGCGATCAGCTTGGCCGTGATCAGCATCAGCACCTTGATGGCGGTGGCGATCAGCGAGAAAAAGCCGTCGAACAGAATGGATTGGGCGCCGGACATCACACCCGTGACAATCCCGGCGATCGCGACTGCGAACATCAGGATGGTCGATTGTTTGAGCAGTGCCTGCTCACCTCGGTTACTCACATTTCCTCCCGTCAAAACCTTTAAACCGCAGGGTGCGGTGGGGTTTTCAAAGGTGGAGTGTACCTTATGGCCTGTTTTTGGCCGATTTGACGCCATCGGGGGCAAGCCCCCTCCCACATTTGGAACGCATTTCAACCTGTGGGAGGGGGCTTGCCCCCGATGGCAGCGACTCGGTCTAAAGCCTTACTTGGCCCCACGCTCAATCGCAAACCCAGCCCAGGTCTGGCTCACCGGCATCAGTTCCAGCCGGTTGATATTCACGTGCGCCGGCGTGTTCAGCACCCAGAAGATTGTGTCGGCAATATCCTGCGGCTGGATCGGCTCGGCGCCGGCATAGGTCGCGTCATAGCGCGCCTGATCACCACCGAAACGCACCAGGGAAAACTCGCTCTCGCACAAGCCCGGCTCGATGTTGGTCACCCGCACGCCGGTGCCTTGCAGATCGCAGCGCAGGTTCAGCGAGAATTGCTTTACAAACGCCTTGGAGCCGCCGTACACGTGGCTGCCCGGGTAGGGGTAACTGCCGGCGATGGAACCCAGGTTGATGATCCCGGCGCCACGGCCATGGGCGATCAGGCGCGGCAGCAGCAGGTGGGTGGTGGTCAACAGGCCCTTGATATTGGTGTCGACCATGGTTTCCCAATCGTCGAGGTTGCACTTGGGCGCAGGGTCAGTGCCCACGGCCAGGCCGGCGTTGTTGATCAGCCCGCGCAGCTTGGCGAACGCTGGCGGCAGGTTGGCGATGGCTTCTTCCATGCCTTGGCGATCACGCACGTCCACCACCAGACCATGCACTTCGGTCTGCCTGGAGAGTTCTTCGACCAGCGCATTCAAACGCTCGGCACGCCGGCCAGTGAGCACCAGTTTCCAGCCGGCCTCGGCAAAACGGCGGGCACAGGCTTCTCCGAAACCTGAAGTGGCGCCAGTAATAAACAGCGTGTCGGACATGGTGTTCTCCTTGCGGGCAACGAAAAAAGTTGCCAGCAGAATGCCCTTACGCCGCCGTTGCGGCAACCGCTATGCGCACACCCTCATGCCGGACTGATCATTTTTTAACCACCCCTGGCAGAGCTATATGAATCGCGGCCTGCAGCCATGTACGCGCAGGTTATCCACAACTGCGCCCACAGTCTTTGGGGGCAAGTGCACATCGCCTCGGGCCACGGTATACAAGGCTTGCAGGTGTTTGCGCAAAGTTTTTTGCTTGACCAGGATGCAGGGCGTATGCAGGCAATTTCACTCGATGAGATGCGAACGATGGCTACAGGCCAGTCATTCCGGCCTCTGCGGCGGTCTTTCCAGAGTTTAGTCACAGACTTATCCACAGGCTGAACTGACCTATTTCGGTCATATACCTGTGTCTTTAAACAGGTTGACAAAACCCTCGGACGGCCGTGAAAAAGCCACTGATCAAAAAACAACCACAAGCCTGCAGGCCACGTATTCAAAGGCTTTCAGCCATGTACCACCACGTTACCCACAGCCGGTTCCACAGTGGATGGGGACAAGTCAAAACTGTGACAAAACAGGTATTTGCGGCGGCTATATGTCGCGCTTTGGAGGGGGGCTGGAATTGTTTTCCACAATTTCAAAAGCCACTCGAAATCAAATGTGGGAGGGGGCTTGCCCCCTCCCACAGGGGATTGCGCAGTCAGTGACCGCCGAGGTAGGCGTTGCGCACTTCCTCGTTCACCAGCAACTCCTTGCCGCTCCCCGTCAGGCGAATCTCGCCGTTGACCATCACATAGGCCCGGTCCGAGAGGCGCAGGGCGTGGTTGGCGTTCTGCTCCACCAGAAAGATAGTCATCCCGGTGGATGCCAGCTCGCGCAGGGTGGAAAAGATCTGTTTCACCACAATCGGCGCCAGGCCCAGGCTCGGCTCATCGAGCAGCAACAGCTTGGGCCGGCTCATCAGCGCACGCGCGATGGCGAGCATTTGCTGCTCGCCGCCGGACATGGTCATCGCCCGCTGGTTGCGCCGCTCCTTGAGCCGTGGGAACAGCTCGAACATGCGCTGCATATCCTCACCGGCGAACTTGTCGCCAATGGGGATGGTGCCCATCAGCAGGTTTTCCTCGACGGTCATGTCAGGGAATACCCGCCGTCCTTCCGGCGACTGCGCGATGCCGTTGGAGGCAATGTAGTGGGACGACTTGTGGGTGATGTCCACGCCGTTATAGAGAATCTGCCCCGACTCGGCCCGTGGCTGTCCGAAGATCGACATCAGCAGCGTGGATTTGCCCGCGCCGTTGGAGCCGATCAGGCTGACGGTTTCGCCCTCGTTGATATGCAGCGAGACTTTTTTCAGGGCCTGGATCGGGCCGTAGAACACGTCCAGGTCCTTCATTTCGAGGATAGGCCCGCTCATACCAGCTCCTCTTCGTCCGCGCCCAGGTAGGCGGCAATCACTTTCGGGTCGTTGCGGATCGCGTCCGGCCCGCCTTCGGCGATCACGTTGCCGTGGTCCAGCACCACGATGTGGTCGGAAATACTCATCACCATGCCCATGTCGTGTTCGATCAGCACCACCGTGAGGTCGTGTTCGTCGCGCAGCAGGCGAATCATCGCGCTGAGGGCTTCGGTTTCCTGAGGGTTGAGGCCCGCTGCCGGTTCGTCCAGGCAGATGATCTGCGGCCGCGTGCACATGGCGCGAGCGATTTCCAGACGGCGCTGCTGGCCGTAGGAAAGCTCGCCGGCCAGGCGGTTGGCGCAGTCCACCAGGTCGACCACTTCCAGCCAGTAAAAAGCGTGGTCGAGGGCGTCGCTTTCAGCCTTGCGGTAGCCCTTGGTGTTGAGGATGCCCGCGAGCATATTGCGGTTGACCCACATGTGCTGGGCCACCAGCAGGTTTTCCAGCACCGACATTTCCTTGAACAGGCGAATGTTCTGGAAGGTCCGCGCCAAGCCGGCGCGGTTCACCAGGTGGGTGCCGCCGAACATCTTGTAGTACACACGGCTGAAAAAGCTTTTCGGCGACACGAAGTCGGTGGCCTCAAAGCGCTCACCCAGCAACTGGATGACGTTGGTTCGCTTGCCCCGCACGTTGAGTTCGATCTTGCCACCGCTGGCCTTGTAGAAGCCGGTGAGGCAGTTGAACACCGTGGTCTTGCCGGCGCCGTTGGGGCCGATCAGGGCAAAGATCGAATTGCGCTTGACCTGCAGGCTCACATCACTGAGGGCCTTGATGCCCCCGAAGTGCATCATCAGGTGTTCGACGGACAGCACGACTTCCTTGCTCATGGTGCTACCCCCTTGCGTGGCGCCACGCCGGTACGGCTGATGCGAATCAAGCCGCGCGGCCTCCAGATCATCATCACCACCATCAACACGCCGAACAGCAGTACGCGGTATTCAGAGAAGCTGCGCAGCAATTCAGGCGCCACGGTCAGTACGAACGCGGCGATCACCACACCCACCGTCGAGCCCATGCCGCCCAACACCACGATGGCCAGGATCAACGCCGACTCGAAGAAGGTAAACGACGACGGGTTGACGAAGCCCTGGTAGCTGGCAAAGAACACCCCCGCCAACCCGGCGGTGGACGCGCCAATGGTGAATGCCGATAGCTTGACCAGCACATGGTTCAGGCCCATGGAGCGACAGGCGATTTCATCTTCGCGCAAGGCCTCCCACGCGCGGCCGACCGGCATGCGGGTCAGGCGGTGCTTGATGTAAAGCACCGCCAGCACGACGAGGAACAGCACGATGTAGATAAACATGAACTTGATGTTGGGGTTGTAATCGAGCCCGAAGAACTCGTGGAACGGAATCCCGCCATCCTTCGCGCGCTTGCCGAACTCAAGGCCCAGGAACGTCGGCGAAGGCACCGGCATACCGTTTGGCCCGCCGGTAAACGACAGCCAGTTGTTCAGCACCAGGCGGATGATTTCACCAAAGCCCAACGTCACGATGGCCAGGTAGTCGCCGTGCATTCGCAGCACCGGGAACCCGAGTATGCACCCCGCCAACGCCGCCGCGATCGCCGCCAGTGGCAGCACGCTCCAGAAGCCCAGGCCGAGGTATTGGTAACCCAGCGCCAGGCCGTAGGCACCGATGGCGTAGAACGCCACGTAACCCAGGTCGAGCAGACCGGCCAGGCCCACCACGATGTTCAGCCCCAGGCCGAGCAACACGTAGATCAACCCGAGGATCACCACGGTCAGCAGGTACTTGTTGGCGAAAATCGGGAACACGATGGCGATCACGATCAGTGCTGGAATGATCCAGCGCAGCCGCGATTTGTAGTCCGGCGGCAACACGTGCACGCCCGAGCCGCTGCTTTCGAAACCCTGCAGGATCTTCACGCCCTTGGGGGTTTGCAGGAACAGGCTCAAGGCAAAACGCCCGGCCATCACAATGGCGACCAACGTGGCAACGCGCGCAGGCTCCAGGTTGAAGCTGTAGCCGTCGAGCACCACGCCAACAATCGGGCCGAACACGATCAGCGAAATCAGCCCGGCGAGGACCGTGTCGACCACACTTTTCTTGATATCAATGGATTTGGCAGCAGACATGTTTACACCTTCGCCACAAGTGGGCGACCAAGCAGGCCCTGGGGACGGAAAATCAGAATCACCACCAGCAGGGAGAAACTGAACACGTCTTTGTAGTCAGAGTTGATCAACCCCGAGAACAACGACTCGGAGATACCGAGGATGATCCCGCCCAGCATCGCCCCAGGCAGGGAGCCGATGCCGCCGAGTACCGCTGCGGTAAACGCCTTGATGCCGATAATGAAGCCGGCGTAGAAGTCGAAGGTGCCGTAATTGAGGGTGATCAGCACGCCGGCCAGGGCAGCCATGGCGGCGCCGATGACGAACACGTAGGAGATCACGCGGTCGGTGTTGATGCCCAGGATCGAGGCCATCTTGCGGTCTTGCTGGGTGGCCCGGCACATGCGGCCAAGCTTGGTGTATTTGATGATGTAGGTGAGCAACGCCATGCCGGCGAATGCCGCCACGAGGATGAACACTTTGGTGTAGGTCAGTTGCACGAAGCCGGTGCCGATGTCGACGCGCCAGGCGCCGGCCAGCAGGGTGGGAATGCCTTGTTGCTTGGCGCCCTGGGCAATCTGCGCGTAGTTCTGCAGGATCAGGGAAATGCCGATGGCGCTGATCAGCGGTGCCAGTCGGGTGGAGTTGCGCAGCGGTTTGTAGGCGACACGTTCGATGACCCAACCGTACACGCCGGTAACGACCACGGTGAAGATCAGGGTGCCGAGAATGAGCAGCGGGAAGGATTCGATGCCGAAGTAAGCCAGCAGTGCCAGACTGATCGCCGCGAGGTAAGCGGAAATCATATAAACCTCGCCGTGGGCGAAGTTGATCATGCCGATGATGCCATAGACCATTGTGTAGCCGATGGCGATCAGGCCATAGACCGACCCGAGGGTCAGGCCGTTGACCAGTTGCTGCAGGAAAATACCATCCATAACGCAATCTCACGCGGTGAGCACCTGCACACCGATGGGTGTGCGGCGCTTCTGGAGGAAAAAACAGCGACCAATAACCACACTGTTCCAAGGTGGGAGGGGCTTGGCCCCCGATGCGGTGTATCAGTCAACAAATGTGCAGCTGACCCACCACAATCGGGGGCAAGCCCCCTCCCACATGGATTACTTCTGTTTTTCCAGCTGGTGGTATTTGCCGTCTTTATCCCACTGGTAAACCACGTAGTCGGAGATTTTCAGGTCGCCCTTGGCATCCCAGGCCTTTTCGCCCATGACGGTTTTAACCGGGTTAGCCTTGAGCCACTTGGCCGCGTTTTCGCCCTTGTTGGACTTGGCACCATTGAAGCCGGCGGCCAGGGCCTGGATCGAGGCGTAGGCGTACAGGGTGTAGCCTTCCGGCTCGTACCCGCTTTTACGGAAGGCATCCACCACCGCCATGCTGTCTGGCAACAGACGCGGGTCAGCACCGAAGGTCATGTAGACGCCATCCACGTACTGGTTGCCACCGGCGGTTTTTGCCAGTTCATCGGTCACTACGCCGTCATCGGACATAAACGCGGCCTTGAGGCCCGCCTCGCGAATCTGGCGAACCAGGGGACCTGCTTCGGGATGCAGACCGCCGAAGTACACGACGTCGGCACCCAGGGAACGGATCTTGGTCACCAGGGCGCTGAAGTCTTTTTCGCCACGGGTCAAGCCTTCTTCCAGCACCGGTTTGACGCCGCGCTTGGTCAACTGCGCAGCGGTGGCGTCGGCCAGGCCTTTGCCGTAGGTGTCCTTGTCGTTGATCACCGCGACTTTCTTGCCCTTGAGCACGTCGACGATGTAGTCGCCGGCGACGATGCCCTGCTGGTCATCGCGCCCGCACATGCGGAACATGGCGCCCAGGCCGCGCTCGGTGACCTGTGGGTTGGTGGAGCCGGGAGTGATCGCGATGATGCCTGCTTCGTCGTAGACCTCAGACGCCGGGATGGTGTTGGACGAGCAGAAGTGCCCGACCACGCCGATCACTTTGTCCTGGTCCGCCAGGCGGTTGGCCACGGCCACCGCCTGTTTTGGCTCGCAGGCGTCATCGCCGGCCACCAGCACGATCTGCTCGCCGTTGATGCCACCGGCCTTGTTGATAACATCGGCTGCCGCCTGGGCACCCTTCATGTACTGCTCACCGAAAGCGGCGTTGGCGCCCGTCATCGGGCCTGCCACACCAATTTTCACATCAGCTTGAACAAACGTAGAAACACCCAGCGCCGCAGCAACGGCGAGGGCCAGAAAACCTTTCTTGTAAAACGTCTGGGACATGAGTGGTGCTCCGGTATTTTTGATTTTTGGCACGACAACTTGCATTCAAACCTTTCACCGAAAGCTCAGAGCAAGCCGCGTGCCATTACTTTTTTATTCTTCAAAAAGACACCGTGTCATTGTTATTGCAGGCGTTTCACGTCCTCCCGCCAGGACGTGCAACCGTCTAGCCTCGACAGGTGCAACCTGCAAGCCAAAAAAGTACAACCTTGAACGGTGAGACCTGCAACCGAAGGGATAAACGGCAGCTCCAGGCGCTGTAACCCTGCGCGTAACGGAACTGCACATTTACAGTGCGTGATTGCTACGACTTGCACCAATACAGATGGGTAGCCGGCTAAGGAAATGCCCGCTACCGGGTCAGACCACGATTCGCAGGCACTGCCCCGCGTGGTACAGCGAGAAACCTGCCTCATAGAGGCAACTGCGCAGGCCCGCGCCTGCCAGGGGGTGCATCGGTGCGAAGGGAATCGGCAGCGCCTGGGGATTGTGGTGACATAAATAGTCGGCAAACGCCTTGCCGACCACGCTGCCGGTGGTCACGCCGCGCCCGTTGTATCCGGTGACCGCCACCAGCCCGGGCGCCGGCTCGAACAAACGCATCAGGTGATCGGGCGTAAACGCGATGCATCCGGTCCAGGTGTATTCCCACTGCACCGATTTGAGATAGGGGAAGTAGTGCTGCTGCACCCGATCGGCCCACGCCTTGAGGAACCAGGCCGGCTTCTGGTTACCGTTGCCCAGGCTACCGAGCAACAGACGGCCATCGGCGTCGCGGCGAATGCTGCTCAGCACCTGGCGCGTGTCCCATGAACCCTGGCCGCCAGGCAGGATACGCCCGGCGGCGGCATCGGTGAGCGGCGCCGATGCCACCTGATAGTAGTAACCGGGGAAGAAATTACGCCGCAGCTCGGTCCATTCACCTTCGGTATAGGCATTGGAGGCGATCACCACCTGGGCGGCCTGCACCGCGCCCTGGGTGGTCTGCACAGACCAGCCAGCGCCCTGGCGCTCAAGCTGGGTGACGGGGGAATGATCGAACAACTGCCCGCCCAACCCGACGGCCGCATTCGCCAGACCGCTGGTGTAGGCCATCGGGTTCAAGGTGCCGGCGCGTCGGTCCAGCAACGCGGCGGCGATTTTCGTAGTGCCGGTGGCTTGCTCGCAAGCCAGCCCGGTCAGCAACTCGACCGGCGCGCCACGGCGCTTCCATTGTTCTTCACGACTGCGCAGATCAGCCTCGCCACGGGCATTATGCGCCATATGCAGGGTGCCCTCGCGACGCACCTGGCAATCGATGTTGTACCTGTCGATCAGGCCGAATACCAGCGACGGTGCCGCGCCCAGCATGCGGTTGAGCTGGCTGCCCACGGCTTCGCCGAAACCGGCTTCGATCTCGTCCGGCGGGATCCACATACCGGCGTTGACCAGCCCGACGTTGCGCCCCGAACCACCGTGGCCGGTGCGGTGGGCCTCCAGCACGGCAACGCTTTTACCCTGTTCCAGCAAATGGATGGCGGCTGACAAACCGGTGATGCCGGCGCCGATCACGCACACATCCACCTTGACCTCACCCTTGAGCGCGGCACGATCCGGCCGGTTGGGGGTGAGGTGTTCCCATAAACATGCTTCGCGTAAAGGCATTGCCAGACTCCGTAGAGGACCTAACAAACGGCTATTTTCAGTTGTGAACCCGATCAAATGTGGGAGGGGGCAAGCCCCCTCCTACATGGACTCAGTCGAACGTGATGCCCTGCGCCAACGGCAACTCCAGCGAATAGTTCACGGTATTGGTCTGGCGACGCATATACCCGCGCCACGCATCCGAGCCCGACTCACGCCCGCCGCCGGTCTCCTTCTCACCGCCAAACGCGCCGCCGATCTCCGCGCCGCTCGGGCCGATATTGACGTTGGCAATGCCGCAGTCACTGCCCACCGCCGACATGAACTGCTCGGCTTCCCGCACATCGGTGGTGAAGATGCACGACGACAAGCCTTGTGGCACCGCGTTGTTCAGGCGCAACGCTTGGGCAAAGTCGCTGTAGCCGATCACGTACAGAATCGGCGCGAAGGTTTCGGTGCACACCACGTCACTCTGCTCGGGCATTTCCACAATCGCCGGCGACACGTAGTAAGCATTGGGGAACTGGTCTTGCAGCTGGCGCTTGCCGCCAAACACCTTGCCGCCCTCGCTCAGGGCTTGCTCCAGGGCGTCCTGCATATTGTCGAAGCCGTGCTTGTCGATCAGCGGGCCGATCAGGTTGCCTTCCAGCGGGTGGCCGATGCGCACCTTGGCGTAGGCGGCCTTGAGGCGAGTGACGATTTCTGCCTTGACCGACTCATGGGCGATCAGCCGGCGCAGGGTGGTGCAACGCTGGCCGGCGGTGCCGACGGCGCTGAACAGGATTGCGCGCACGGCCATGTCCAGATCGGCGCTCGGGCCGAGGATCATCGCATTGTTGCCGCCCAGCTCGAGGATGCTGCGGGCAAAGCGCGCAGCGACTTTGGGCGCCACTTCGCGGCCCATGCGGGTGCTGCCGGTGGCGCTGATCAGCGCCACACGCGGGTCATCCACCAACGCGGCGCCGGCCTCGCGGCCACCGATGATCACTTGGCTGAGGTACTGCGGCGCCTCCTTGAAATTCTTCAACACGCGCTCGAACAGGGCCTGGCACGCCAGCGCGGTGAGTGGGGTCTTTTCCGACGGTTTCCAGATCACCGCATTGCCGCACACCAGCGCCAGGGTGGTGTTCCACGCCCACACCGCGACCGGGAAGTTGAACGCGCTGATCACGCCGACCACGCCCAGCGGATGCCAGGTTTCACGCATATGGTGACCGGGACGCTCGGAGGCGATGGTCAAGCCGTACAACTGGCGCGACAAGCCGACGGCGAAGTCGCAGATGTCGATCATTTCCTGGACTTCCCCCAGACCTTCCTGGGTGATCTTGCCGGCTTCCCAGGAGACCAGCTCGCCAAGGTCGGCCTTGTACTCGCGCAACACGTCGCCGAACTGGCGCACCAGCTCGCCGCGACGCGGGGCCGGTACTTTGCGCCAGGCGTCGAATGCATGCTCGGCGCGACTGACCTGCTGCTCCACCTCGGCGGCACCTTCCCAGTTCACGACGCCGATGCGGCTGCCATCGATCGGCGAATGCACGGGCTGTGTCCCCGCCTGGTACAGCGCCGGGTTTACGCCTAGACGGTCAAGCAATGCGGCAACCATGGGGTACTCCTTCAAATCTGCAAAGACAAAATTGCGCCGCCCAAGACACGGCGATCCAGGCCTCATTTGTAGCTGGCCCAAGACTTGCCAACAAACGACGATTAGGCGAGATATCATTCCGTTTATTCATGCAAAGAATAAAAAGAGGCATGCCGTGCTGAACAAAAGACATTTGCCCTCGATCACCGCCCTGCAGTGTTTCGAAGCCGCCACGCGCCACCTGAGCTTTACGCGCGCCGCCGAGGAATTGAACCTCACGCAAAGCGCGGTGAGCAAACAGGTGGCGCAGTTGGAAGAGTTGCTGCAGCACCTGCTGTTTCGCCGCGTGCGGCGCCGCTTGCAGATGACGCCGGCGGGCGACCTGTACCTGGTGGAAGTGCGCAAGATCCTCTCCCAGGTGGAGATGTCCACCCACTACCTGCGCTCCTACGGCGGCGAAACCGAAGTGCTGCGCGTGTCCACGCCCTACACCTTCGGTGCGCGCTGGCTGGTGCCGCGCCTCAAGGGCTGGCGCCTGCGCCACCCACAGATCCATCTGGACCTGTGCAACGAACAGGAACCGGATGAGCTGCTGCAGGGCAAGGCCGACATGGCGTTCTATTTCGGCCAGGGTTCACGCCCCGGCACCGAGAGCTTGAAGTTGTTCAGCGAAGAGCTTGTACCTGTGTGTTCGCCCGAGAGCGTGCCGGCAGAGCCGTTCACCGATCCCACCCAACTGAGCGAACTGGTGCTGCTGCAAAATGCCTCGCGGCCACAGGGCTGGCATGACTGGTTCGCCAGCCAGGGTTTGCACACCGAGCACAGTTATCACGGGCCGCGCTTTGACACCTTTTATATGTGCATTCGCGCGGCGCAGGTCGGCTGTGGCGTGGCACTGCTGCCGCGGTTTCTGGTGGAAGAGGAACTGGCCGACGGCAAGCTGGTGATTGCCTGGCAGCATGGGATGCCGAGCCAGGATGCGTATTACCTGGCTTATCCGGAGCATGCGGCGGAGGTGCCTAAAGTGAGGGAGTTTGTGAAGTGGATGCTTGAGCAGGTTATTTAGTGCCTGGAATATAGCCATCGGGGGCAAGCCCCCTCCCACACTTGGAATGCATTTCAAATGTGGGAGGGGGCTTGCCCCCGATGGCGCCAGTGGCGCCGGCAAAAAAATCACTGGCAAACCAACCCAGGTCTATGCGCCACTAGCCCCCTTTCCTCAATTGTGCGTAAAGGCCGGCGCCCAGCGTCGACCCGTCTGGAGATTCCCGTTATGAGCGAGAGTGTGTTTGCCGATCGCATCGTGCAGAACCTGCTCGACACCGACTTCTACAAGCTGACCATGATGCAGGCGGTGCTGCACAACTACCCGAATGTGGAAGTTGAATGGGAGTTCCGTTGCCGCAACAGCGAAGACCTGCGCCCGTACCTGGCGGAGATCCGCTACCAGATCGAGCGTCTCGCCGAGTTGAGCCTGAGCCCGGACCAATTGGGCTTCCTGGAACGTATCAGCTTCATGAAGCCGGACTTTTTGCGCTTCCTCGGGCTGTTCCGCTTCAACCTGCGCTACGTGCAGACCGGCATCGAGAACGGCGAGCTGTTTATCCGCCTGCGCGGGCCGTGGCTGCATGTGATCCTGTTTGAAGTGCCGATGCTGGCCATCGTCAGCGAAGTGCGTAACCGCTACCGCTACCAGACCGTGATCCTGGAACAGGCCCGCGAGCAGTTGTACCGCAAGTTCGACTGGCTGACGGCGAATGCCGCCAGCGATGAACTGTCGGAGCTGCAGGTGGCCGACTTCGGCACGCGCCGGCGCTTCTCGTACCGGGTGCAGGAAGAAGTGGTCAGCGTACTCAAGCATGACTTCCCCGGGCGGTTTGTCGGTACCAGTAACGTGCACCTGGCCCGCGAATTCGACATGAAACCATTGGGCACCATGGCCCATGAATGGATCATGGCCCACCAGCAACTCGGCCCGCGCCTGATCGACAGCCAGATCGCCGCCCTTGACTGCTGGGTCCGCGAATACCGTGGCCTGCTGGGCATCGCCCTGACCGACTGCATCACCACCGATGCGTTCCTGGGCGACTTCGACTTGTACTTCGCCAAGCTGTTCGACGGGCTGCGCCACGACTCCGGCGACCCGGTGCAATGGGCGGAAAAAGCCATCGCCCATTACCACAAGCTGGGTATCGAGCCGATGAGCAAGACCCTGGTGTTCTCCGACAGCCTGACGTTGCCCAAGGCCCTGGAGATTTTCCGCGCCCTGCGTGGTCGCATCAATGTGAGCTTTGGCATCGGCACCAACCTGACCTGCGATATTCCAGGGGTGGAACCGATGAGCATCGTGCTTAAAATGACCGCCTGCAATGGCCAGCCCGTCGCCAAGATTTCCGATGAAGCGGGCAAGACCCACTGCACCGACCCGAATTTTGTCGCCTATTTGCGTCACGTGTTCAAAGTACCTGCCCTATCCAGCAAGGAGTGAAGCATGCAAGCCGTACAGCGTGAGATTGCGCAGCAGCTCAAGGTGCAAGCGCCGTTCAAAGACCAGGCCGCCCTGGAGGCAGAAGTCGCCAGGCGCGTGGCCTTTATCCAGGACTGCCTGCGCAATTCCGGGCTCAAGTCGCTGGTACTGGGCATCAGTGGAGGTGTCGATTCCCTGACCGCAGGCCTCCTGGCCCAACGTGCCGTGCAGGAACTGCGCGCCAGCAGCGGTGACGCGGCCTATCGTTTCATCGCCGTGCGCCTGCCCTACGAAACCCAGTTCGACGAACACGAAGCCCAGGCTTCGGTGGACTTCATCGAGCCGGACGAGCGCCACACCGTCAACATCGGCCCGGCGGTCAAGGCCCTGGCCAATCAGGTTGCGGCGTTCGATGACAAACCGGCGGCATCCCGCGATTTCGTGCTGGGCAACACCAAGGCGCGCATGCGCATGGTCGCGCAGTACACCATCGCCGGTGCGGCCGGTGGGCTGGTGATCGGTACCGACCATGCGGCGGAAGCGGTGATGGGCTTTTTCACCAAGTTCGGGGATGGCGCCTGTGACCTGGCGCCGCTGAGCGGGCTGGTGAAAAACCAGGTGCGTGCGATTGCGCGGCACTTCGGCGCGCCGGAGTCGTTGGTGGAGAAAGTCCCGACCGCCGACCTGGAGGACCTGTCGCCGGGCAAGCCGGACGAAGCGTCACATGGCGTGACCTATGCCGAAATCGATGCGTTCCTGCACGGTGAACCCGTGCGTGAAGAGGCATTCAGGATTATCTGCGAGACGTACCGCAAGACGGAGCACAAGCGGGTGATGCCGTTTGCGCCTTGAGGTGAGGCAGATAGTTTTGCGTTGACTGCCAGAATGCCATCGGGGGCAAGCCCCCTCCCACACTTGATGTGAATACAGTCAAATGTGGGAGGGGGCTTGCCCCCGATGAACGATAACGCGGTGTTACTTGACGGTCACAGTGCCTTTCATCATCGAGATATGGCCTGGGAACGAGCAGAAGAACATGTAATCCGTGCCCGCCGTCAGCTTCGACACGTCGAACGTCACCGAGTCTTTTTCGCCGGCGCCAATAAGCTTGGTGTGGGCGATGATGCGGTCGTCGCCTTCCTTGAGGTAGTTTTTGTCCACCCCGGCGGCCATGCCGTCGCTGGCAACGGGCTGCATGTTGGCGGCGCTGGTCAACACCCAGTTATGCCCCATGACGTTTTTCGGCAGGTTGCCGGAGTGCGTCAGCTCGACGGTGAACTGCTTGCAGCTCTTGTCGATGGTGATTTCTTTGGTGTTGAACGACATCTGGTCGGTGGAGTCGACAGTGACCTTGCACTCTGCAGCAAGCAACTGGCCGCTGGCCAGAGTCAGCAGGGAAACAGCAACGAGTTTGGCGAACATGTGAATCTCCAGGGCAGGGTTAGAAAACGCGTATTGCGACAAGGGTGCCTCAAGCAGGCTTAATTTCTTATGATCTGCATCAACAGATTGTATACAACTTTAGGCTATCAGGCTGATCAACACAATCTACCATCGGCCCTCGCGGCAACCCGCTATGATCGGCCCATCCCTCATTGGAGCCTGCGCCATGCACCTCAATCAACTGTTCAAAGGCCTGTTCGCCGCTTACGCCAGCGGTAAGTGAAGGCCAAGCGCGCTGCGAAGCTGCTACCATAGTGACCCAAGGCAGCCGCGCGCCGCCCACCCTCACCTTCGACCCTAGAGGATCGCCCATGGCCAAACCTAATTACTCCTTCGCCAAACGTCAGAGAGACTTGGCCAAGGAACAGAAGAAAGAGGAAAAGCTGCAACGCAAGAAAGCCGCTGCAGATGAAGAAGCGGGCGCACTGAACCCGGACGTCGATGCTGAAGAAACCAGCGACGACACTGAAACACCAAAAGATCCGGCTGAATAATTTCCTTTGCGGTGAGCAGGCCCGCCTTGCTCACCGCAATCTGCTACGCCAGCGGCATTACCGTCACCCGCACTTCCGGGTCATGGTTCCCTCCCCCCAATATCACCCCTCGCAACGGCGACACATCGGAAAAATCCCGGCCCCACGCCAGGGTGATGTGCTCCAGCGCCGGCTGCACATTATTCGTCGGATCGAAATCCACCCAACCCGACACCGGACAAAACACCGACACCCAGGCATGAGACGCATCGGCACCGATCAGCCGTGGCTGGCCGGGCGGCGGCTGGGTGAGCAGGTAACCGCTGATATAACGTGCCGCCAGGCCCCGCGAGCGCAGGCAGGCGAGCATCAGGTGCGCAAAGTCCTGGCACACGCCGCGACGTCGCTCCAGTACTTCCACCAGCGGCGTGGCGACCTGGGTGGCTTCGGCATCGAAGGTGAATTCGCTGAAGATCTTTTGCATCAGCGCTTGCACGCCGAGCAGCAACGGCTCGCCGGCCGGGAAGCAGCTTTCGGAGAACTCGACGAAGGTTCTTTTCAAATGCACGTAAGGCGATTCGAAGCGATAACGGCAGGCTTCGATGATCTCCAGTGACAGCGCTTGGCTGCTGTAGGTAAAGCTGTCACGGGTGCGGTCCCAGGCCGGCGATTGCCGTAAGTCCAATGCCGGTCGCGCCAGCACTTCCACGGTCAGGCCGGCATTGATCAGCAATTCGTCATGGGGCCGCTCGAACGCCAGGCGGGTGATCGGGTTGCCGAACACGTCCAGCTCGTCGCGGCGTGAAGAGGGCTGCGGGCTGATATCCAGGGTCTGCCAGGTGCACCGTTGCCACGCACAGGGCCGCGGCCATAGATGCGCCAGCTGCTGGGCCAGGGACACCGCGCTGTCGTAGTGATAATGGGTGTCATGGAAAATCTGATAGCGCGCACTCATCACACCGACACCGTTTGCTGGCTGACATCATCCACATGGGCAAAGTGGCGCAGGGCCAGGCGATCCGACACTTGCCCGCTTTCATCGGCGACCGCTTGCAGCAGGTCGGCCAGGCCATCCAACGCGGCGCGCACGCCGGATTCACCGAACAGCGGGTTCTCCAGGCAACCGAGGTCGAAACGCGCCAACTGCTCCACCAACGCTGCCAGGCCGGTTTCCCGCGGCACGCCGAAATCATCGTTCAAGCGACGCAAGGTGCGGCTCACCAGCTTGAGCTGGAACAGCACCGCATGGGGGTTCTGTTCGTCGAGCAACAGCAGGTCGAGCACCGGAATCAGTTGCGGCACCGCCAGGTACCGCGAACGGTAGGTGATGCTGCTGTTGCCCAGCTCCAGCAACCATTCCAGCCCGGCCTGATCGAAGACCGCCACACCGCGCAGGAACGCGGCAAGGCTGCTGCTCAGAAACTGCAGGCGCTCGATACGCCGGCCCATCATCAAGAAGCGCCAGCCCTCGTCGCGGGTCATATCGTCCAGGGCGAACCCGGACAGCGCCGCCAGGGACATCACCAGGCGGTTGAGGAAGTCCAGCAACTCGCCGAAGTCCGGGGTTTCACGCTCCAATTCCATGGCTTCGCGTTGCAGCTCCACCAGGGCCTGCCAGTTTTCCCGGGACAACTTGCCGCGCACCTGGGACGCCGCCCACTGCAAGCGCTGCAAATTGGCGCGCAGGCTCGAGGGCCAGTCATCGCCGAGCAAGGCGGCCAGCAAGCGGTCGGGCAGCTCGCCCTCTTCCGGCAACAGCCGCAGGCTTTCTCCCAGTTCGACCGCCGCCTGCAAGGCCAACGGATCGTCGCCGTCGACATAGCGCGCCAGCACGATACGCAGCCAGCGCGCACTGTCATCGCAGCGCTCGCAATAACGGCCAAACCAGAACAGGTTTTCCACCACGCGTGACGGCAGATACGGATCGCGGCGCACCAGGTCGTGCGCACCAATCACGCGCTGGGCGCGCCATTGCTCGCCACCGGGCGCACGTTCGCCGAGTACCCAAGTGTCCTTGCTCGCTCCGCCGCGTTGCATCGATACCACTTCGGCATCGGCCTCGGCGGCTACGCGGGTCAGGCCGCCGGGCAGTACACGGTAGCCGTCGTCACTGGCCACGGCATACACGCGCATGCCGATGGCGCGGTGTTGCAAATGGTCTTCCACGGTGTGCCACACCGGTGCCTGGGACAATTGCGCCAGCTCCTGGGCAACATAAGCGTAAGGCCGCGCACGCATGCGCCCGGCCAGGGCCTGGCGCTGTTCGGCGTTCAGGTCGCGACCGAACACCGGGGCGAAACTCTGCGATGGGAACGCCGGTTTGATCAACAACTGCGGCAGCTTCTCCAACGCTTCGGCCAGCACCGGCGCCTCGCCGCACCACCAGGTGGCGATGGACGGCAGGATCAGTGCTTCGCCAAATAAAAACTCGTTGATGCCGGGCAGGAAACCGAGCAGCCCCGGCGACTCCAGCACGCCGCTGCCCAAGGCGTTGGCCACCAATACATTGCCTTGGCGTACGGCATCGAGCAGGCCCGGGACGCCGAGGGCCGAATCCGTGCGCAGCTCCAGGGGGTCGCAGAAGTCGTCGTCCAGGCGACGCATGATTGCGTGAACGCGGCGCAGGCCACTGAGGGTCTTGAGAAATACGGTGCTGTCGCGCACGGTGAGGTCGCCGCCTTCCACCAGTGGGTAGCCGAGCTGACGCGCGAGGTAGAGGTGTTCGAAATAGCTTTCGTTGAAGCGCCCCGGCGTCAGCAGCACGATCAGCGGTGGCTGGTCATCGCCGGGCGCCTGGCGGGCCAGGGTTTCCTGGAGTGTGCGAAAGAAACCGGTGAGGTGTTGCACCTGCAAGTCACGGTAAAGATCCGGGAAGGCGCGCGACACAATGGTACGGTTTTCCAGGGCATAGCCGGCGCCCGACGGTGCCTGGGTACGGTCGGCCGTTACCCACCAGCGTCCATCCGGCGTGCGTGCCAGGTCCACCGCATACAGGTGCAGGAAGGCACCATCCGGTGGCTGGATACCCTGGCACGGCCACAGGAAGTTGTTGTGGCCAAATACCAGCTCGGCGGGCAGCAGGCCTTCCTTGATCAGGCGCTGCGGCCCATAGAGGTCGGCGAGCACGGCATTGAGCAGGCGCGCCCGCTGGGCAATGCCGGCCGACAGGTGCTGCCACTCGTCAGCGGCCAGCACGTGGGGCAACAGGTCCAGTTCCCATGGGCGATCGGCGCCCTTGGGGTCGGCGTAGACGTTGTAGGTCACGCCGTTTTCCTGGATCTGCCGCGTCAGCAATGCCTGGCGCTGGGCCAGTTGGGCCGGCGTGCTGCGTTGCAGGTGGTCGAGCAGGCGCTGCCAGTGGGCACGCACTGCGCCGCTGTCATCCAGCAGTTCATGATAGGTGCCCGGGGTCAGCGGGTAACGGTCGAGCAAGTCGGACATGGAACGCTCGGCAGAGGCAAGGGGGCTCAGGTTAACTTAAATTCACTACGATCCAATGTGGGAGGGGGCTTGCCCCCGATTGCGGTGCATCAGTAACAGAAATTCTGACTGACAGACCGCTATCGGGGGCAAGCCCCCTCCCACATTTGGATTGTGATTCAGTCATTTTTATTGGGGAAGCGGCGCAAATCCAGAGTCATTGGCAATTCATCGTTCACCACCACAGTCGGCACAGAGAGCTTGCCCGGGCTATGCCCCAAACGGAAAAACCGCGCCATCCGCCGGCTCTCGGCTTCGTTGGCATTCACCGGCAAGCTGTCGTAATTGCGCCCGCCCGGATGGGCCACATGGTACTGGCAGCCGCCCAGCGAGCGCTGCATCCAGGTGTCCAGCAGGTCGAACACCAGCGGCGCGTGCACCGCGATGGTCGGCTGCAGGCAGTTGGCCGGTTGCCAGGCGCGGTAACGTACCCCGGCAACAAACTCGCCGACGCGGCCGGTCGGCTGCAGCGGCACCGGAATGCCATTGCAGGTCAGCACATAACGTTGCGGCGCCAAGCCGCTCAACTTCACTTGCAGGCGCTCCAGGGATGAGTCCACATAGCGCACCGTACCGCCTACTGCGCCCTCCTCGCCCAGTACATGCCAGGGTTCCAGGGCCTGGCGCAGTTCCAGCTCGATACCGCTGACGGCATAGTCGCCGACCTTGGGGAAACGAAATTCCAGGTGCGCGGCAAACCACTCGGCCCGCAGCGGATAACCGGCGGCATTGAGCTCGACGATCACATCGGCGAAATCCTGCTCGATAAAGTGCGGCAACAGGAAGCGATCATGCAGTTCAGTCCCCCAGCGCGCCAACTTCGGTGGCGCGTAAGGTTCACGCCAGAACCGCGCGACCAGCGCCCGCAACAGCAACTGCTGGGTGAGGCTCATGCGCGCATGGGGCGGCATTTCAAAGGCGCGCAGCTCCAGCAGGCCCAGACGGCCGGTGGCGCCATCGGGGGAATAGAGCTTGTCGATGCAGAACTCGGCGCGATGGGTATTGCCCGTGACGTCGATCAGCAGGTTGCGCAGCAAACGGTCGACCAACCAGGGCGGGCATTCTTCGCCCGGCGCGGGCATCTGCGCAAAGGCGATTTCCAGCTCATACAGCGCATCGTTGCGCGCTTCATCCACTCTCGGCGCCTGGGACGTCGGGCCGATAAACAGGCCGGAGAACAGATAGGACAGCGAGGGATGATTGTGCCAATAGCTGATCAAGCTGCGCAGCAGGTCGGGCCGGCGCAGGAACGGTGAGTCCTTGGGTGTGGCGCCGCCCAGCACGAAATGGTTGCCGCCGCCGGTGCCGGTGTGGCGACCGTCGATCATGAATTTTTCCGTGGTCAGGCGGGTTTGCCGCGCCTCTTCGTAGAGGAATTCGGTGCGCTCCACCAACTCGTCCCAGGTGGCGGACGGCTGCACGTTGACCTCGATCACGCCGGGGTCCGGCGTCACCCGGAAATGGCTCAGGCGTGTATCCATCGGCGGCTCGTAGCCTTCCAGCAGCACCGGGCAATGCAGTTCTTCGGCGGTCGCCTCGATGGCCGTCACCAGCTCCAGATAGTCCTCGACACGTTCCAGGGGCGGCATGAACAGGTACACGCGCCCTTCCCGCGCTTCGGCGCACAGCGCAGTGCGGGTCAGCCAGTCGGCGGACTCATCGACCTGCGGCACGCGCTCATCGCTCGGGGCCGGCTCGCCATGGCTGTGCAGGTGTGCGGTGGTCGGCAGCGACGGTTGCTCCTGATTCGGGTCGGTCGGATGCACAAACGGATATTCGGCAGCCGTCACCCAGGGCTGCGAGGCCAACGGCAATCGATACCCCAACGGCGAGTCGCCCGGCACCAGGCGGCAGTGGTTGTCGCGCAGGTACCAGCGCCCGCTCTGCCAGCGATCGTTGGCGGCGGTGCGCGCCAGTGGCAGCACTTGGCCGATGACTTTATCCAGGCCCTGGCTGAAGACTTTGCGCAGGCGCGCACGCTCCAGGTCATCGCTCAGGCGCGGGTCCTGGGCGGTGACGTTTTGCGGTAGCGCGCCCTCGCGCCACAGGTAGTAGAAACTGTCTTCAAACGCCGGGAACACGAAACGCGCCGGCAGTTTGAGACGCTCGGCGACGCTGGCCAGAAAGCGCCCGGCCACTACGCTATCCGCGCCATAGTCGGCTTGTTCATCGGCGATCAACGCGCTGTTGTGCCAGATCGGCACGCCGTCGCGGCGCCAGTAGCAGTTCAGGGACCAGCGCGGCAACTGCTCGCCGGGGTACCACTTGCCCTGGCCGAAATGCACCAGGCCCTGCGGCGCGTAGTGCCTGCGCAGGCGCAGGAACAGTTCAGCGGACAGGCGGCGCTTGTCCGGGCCCAGGGCGGCGGTATTCCATTCGGCGCCGTCGGGGTCGTCGATAGACACGAACGTCGGTTCGCCGCCCATGGTCAGGCGCACATCGTCCCTGTGCAGGTCAGCATCGATCTGCCGGCCCAGAGCCTGGATCGCCAGCCATTGCTCTTCGGTGTAGGGCTTGGTCACCCGTGGCGCTTCCCAGAGGCGCTCCACCGACATCTCATGGCTGAACTCGCACTCGCATGGCTCAACCAAGCCACTGATCGGAGCAGCGGACGACGGATCGGGACTGCAGGCCAACGGGATATGGCCTTCACCGGCGAACAAGCCCGAGGTGGCGTCCAGGCCGATCCAGCCGGCGCCGGGCAGATACACCTCGCACCAGGCGTGCAGGTCGGTGAAATCCACGTCGGTGCCGGAGGGGCCATCCAGGGCTTTGACATCGGCGGTGAGCTGAATCAGATAGCCGGAGACAAACCGCGCCGCCAGCCCGAGGTTGCGCAGCAGCTGCACCAGCAGCCAGGCCGAATCGCGGCATGAGCCCGAGGCATTTTCCAGGGTGAACTCCGGGGTTTGCACGCCCGGCTCCATGCGGATCAGGTAGCCGATATCGGCGGCCAGGCGCTGGTTGAGTCCGACCAGAAAATCCACGGCCGGCAGCGGCGTGCGGTCGATACCGGCCAGGTAGGCGGCAAACTTCGGCGTCAGCGGCAACGTTTCCAGGTAGGGCGCCAGTTCGCGCTGCTCATCGGCGGCATAGCTGAAGGGGATGTTTTCGGCGTAGGGTTCGAGGAAAAAATCGAATGGGTTGAATACCGCCATCTCGGCGACCAGATCGACCTCAACGCGCAGCTCGTCAGTCTTTTGCGGGAATACCAGGCGCGCCAGATAATTACCCTGGGGGTCCTGTTGCCAGTTGATGAAGTGCTGCTCGGGCAGCACCTTCAGCGCGTAGGACAGTATCCGCGTGCGGCTATGGGCCGCCGGGCGCAATCGCACAATTTGCGGGCCAAGTTCGACAGCACGGTCGTAGCGGTAATGCGTAACGTGGTGCAACGCGACATGAATCGACACGGCGGCCTCCTGCGAGCCAGAGCATGGGCACAACGCGCGCAAGACTTATGCCAGAGCGGCAGTCATTGCGCTTTATCGTGGGAACCGCCGCAGTACAGCACCAAAACGACGCCAACGGTGGCGTCATGGTGCGAGGGCTGCACATATTTGTGGCGAACGCCTGAAGGGAGGTGGTGAATCTACCCAGTCATGGGGTCTTGTGCCTGGCGCCGAGGGCCTGACGCAGGTGGCGAATTTCCACCCATTTGGCCCGCATCTCGCGCTGCCCCTTGCTGTTGAGTATCAGCAGCCCGAACAGTGGAAAAACCAGCGCCAACCCATAAAGAACACGATGAGGGGCGTATTGGAACATCGGCAACACAAACAGCAGGCAGGCCACGTAGATACCGACCATCAACCATGCCCAGGAGGGTTTGCCGCGCAAGATCATAAAGTTGCTATGCACCGTCAGCAGTGTGAGCACTGCCCCGGCCAGCATGATTTTGCGCCCGACTTGCGCAAGGGGCGCATCATCGAAATAGGTGACGAACGCCAGCGCCATGGCCAACGCCAATGAAAAATACGCCGCAAATACGCCGCCCAGAAATGTCAGAAAGTAATGCGTGAAAAAGTCCCGGAGCGTCATCAGTTCGCCCATTCTTTTACTTCCTCATACAGCCCGATCGCGATGGTATTGACGTTTCCGGAGTAGGCGCTGCCGCCGAACCCTACGACTGCGCTCAGGGCGTCCTTGATCTGGGTCGTTGTGCCGTGCTTGAGCTGCGTAGGGGTGAAACGCTTGGTGAGTTCGCCCGACGCGGCAGGTTGATCTGGCTTTCAATACGCTGGCGCGCCATGAACTGGGAGCGGTTGGAGTCCATGCCGATGCTGAGCAGGGGGTTGCTCATGGAGGTGCTCTTCCTTGGAGGGGGTGACTGAACTGCCGCTATCGGGGGCTTGCCCGCGATAGCCATCCAATGGGCGCCACCCTATCAAACAGGCTCAGCACCTACCACAAAGCGAAACGCCAACCCGAGACTGGCGTTTTACAGGCCTGCGCGGCCGCCTGGTTTAGCGCGAGATCTTAACGCGGGCCAGACCTCCCGGTGAAGGTGCGAACACAGGTGGTGAGTCTACCCAATCAACGGGCTCTACGCTGGGCAACGACGGCCTGTCGCAAGCTCCGTATTTCATGTAGCCGCTGACGCATTTCGCGGTGGCGCTTGCTGTTGAGCAACAATAAGCCCAGCAGTGGGAACAAAACCGCCGAGCCGTACACCAGGCGGTTGAGGTCGTACTGAATCATCGGCAAGACGAACAACAGGCACGCGCCGAGGTATCCCGCCACCAGCCTGGCCGCCCAGGGATAGCCACGCGCGATCATCACGTTGCCAAACACCAGCACCACCACCAGCAGCAGAATCGCAGCCCCCGAATAGCTGGACTTGAGCGCTGGCTCTACCCCACGCAAATAGGTCACGCCCGCAGTGGAAACTGCGACTGAGCCGGAGAAGATCGCCATAAAGACGGTGCCCATGAACACCGGAAAATAACGCGCGAGAAAACTGCGCATATCGGGGAAGCCGCTCATTCGGTCAAATCCTCGTACAAGCCGATCGCAATGGTGCTGGCCGTACCGACATGGCCGGTTCGATAGCTACCGGCGATGCCCAATACGCCGCCCAGCGCATCTTTCAATTGGGTCAGCGTGGCGTGGCGGATTTCGGTGGAGCTGTAGCTCTTGGTCAGCTTGCCGGCGCGCTGCTGCAGCTTGAGCAACTTGGGCGTCAGGCTCGGATCGCGCAGGCTGAGCAACTCCTTGGTCAATTTCTTGCGTTCCTGACGGCTCAGACCCTTGAGCAGCTCATACCAACTCTTACCCAACGCGGCGGCCTTGTTGGCTTTGAGCAGCCTGACCGTGGTCAAGGCCCCCGTGCCGATCCCCACCAGCGAGGCCGCATCGAGGATGGGTGAAACCGCGCCATACCATTCGGCGTCGTCCATGCGGTCGTTCGCATCGGGATCAAGTATTTCGTTATAGGTACGTGCCACGCCAAATCCGCATTGGGCGCTGCTCGCCAGCGCCGCAGTGACGCCGATACCCACCACAAATGCACTGGCACCCGCAGTGAACGGCACAGCGACGCTGCCGCTGAATACAACGATCCAGCCGATCACCGCTGCGCCACATGAAAGGCCCATATCAAACGCCTCTTTCCTCAGACGTCCTTCGCGGGGGTCGGTCTTCACCTGCTCTACAAACTGTGCGGGCGAGATGTATTTCTGCGCCTCGCGCAAGATGATGCGCTTGGGCCTGATACTGCAGATGGGCTTGAATTCGCGCAGGGTAATGACGTTGAAGTCGGCATCGATGTAGACGACGCCTGCGCCAACGATGCCGGGGTCAGCATCGATAGCTGCAAACAGGCGCGGCAGGTTGATCTGACTTTCAATACGCTGGCGCGCCATGAACTGGGAGCGGTTGGAGTCCATGCCGATGCTGAGCAGGGGGTTGCTCATGGGGGTGCTCTTCCTTGAAGGGGGGTGACGGAACTGACGCTATCGGGGGCAAGCCCCCTCCCACATTTTGAATGTATTCACACATCAAAGTGTGGGAGGGGGCTTGCCCCCGATAGCAATCTGATAGGCGCCACCTTACCAAACAGGCTCACCACCGACTAGAAAGCAAAACGCCAGCACGAGGCTGGCGTTTTGCATGTCAGGCTGCGATCAACGCGGCACCACCGGCTTGCGCGCAGGCTTGCCGCCTTTGCCCTTGGCCGCATCGGTACGTTCCTTCGCCGCCTGTTTGTTACGCGCCTGAGCCGCCGCCTTGGCTTGCTCGCGCTTGTCCCACGGGTTGCTGCCGTCGCTGCCACGCGGTGGCAGGCCGGTGTGCTGGGTGAGAATTTTGGTGGTGGTTTCCCTGGCGACCTTGTGGCTGCCGACCGGCGTCGAGTTCTTGCGACGCGCGCTCTGGTAGCTGTCGGTGCTCGGCTGATGCAGCGGGATCAACTGGTCCTTGCCCGGCCCGATCAGGTCGGCACGGCCCATGCGGGTCAGCGCTTCACGCAGCATCGGCCAGCCCTTGGGGTCGTGGTAACGCAGGAACGCCTTGTGCAGACGGCGCTGCTCTTCGCTCTTGACGATGGTCACCGCGTCGCTCTTGTAGGTGACCTTGCGCAGCGGGTTCTTGCCCGAGTGGTACATCGCGGTGGCGGTGGCCATCGGCGACGGGTAGAACGCCTGCACCTGGTCGGCGCGGAAACCGTTGCCCTTGAGCCACAGAGCCAGGTTCATCATGTCTTCATCGGTGGTGCCGGGGTGGGCGGCGATGAAGTACGGGATCAGGTACTGCTCCTTGCCCGCTTCCTTGGTGTACTTCTCGAACATGCGCTTGAACTTGTCATAGCTGCCAATGCCCGGCTTCATCATCTGGTTGAGCGGACCTTCCTCGGTGTGTTCCGGGGCGATCTTGAGGTAGCCACCGACGTGGTGGGTGACCAGCTCCTTGACGTACTCCGGCGACTCGACGGCGAGGTCGTAGCGCAAGCCGGAGGCAATCAAAATCTTCTTCACACCCGGCAACGCACGGGCGCTGCGGTACAGCTGGATCAGCGACGAGTGATCGGTGTTCAGGTTCGGGCAGATGCCAGGGAACACGCACGACGGCTTGCGGCACGCGGATTCGATTTCCGGGCTCTTGCAGGCGATGCGGTACATGTTCGCGGTCGGGCCGCCGAGGTCGGAGATCACCCCGGTGAAGCCCGGGACCTTGTCGCGGATCTCTTCGATCTCGCGAATGATCGACTCTTCGGAACGGTTCTGGATGATGCGGCCTTCGTGCTCGGTGATCGAGCAGAAGGTGCAGCCGCCAAAGCAGCCACGCATGATGTTCACCGAGAAGCGGATCATGTCGTAGGCCGGAATCTTTTCCTTGCCGTACACCGGATGCGGGACACGGGCGTAAGGCATGCCAAACACGTAGTCCATTTCTTCGGTGGTCATGGGAATGGGCGGCGGGTTGAACCACACATCCACTTCACCATGTTTTTGCACCAGAGCGCGGGCGTTGCCTGGGTTGGTTTCCAGGTGCAACACGCGGTTGGCGTGAGCGTAGAGCACTGCGTCGCCACGGACTTTTTCCACCGACGGCAGGCGGATTACGGTTTTGTCGCGGGTCATGCGCGGGCTGGCCAGGATCTGCACGACCTTGGCTTCGTCCGGATCATCAACCGGCCCCTTCTCTTGCTCAATGGCGCAAGCCTGGGTGTCCTGGGTGTTCACGTACGGGTTGATGATCTTATCGATCTTGCCCGGACGGTCGATACGCGTGGAGTCCACTTCGTACCAGCCTGCCGGCGTGTCACGGCGAATGAACGCAGTGCCGCGCACGTCAGTGATGTCTTCAATCTTGTGGCCCCACGACAGGCGCTGGGCAACTTCGACAATTGCGCGCTCGGCGTTGCCGTACAACAGGATGTCGGCGGTGGCGTCGATCAGGATCGAGTTACGCACGCGGTCCTGCCAGTAGTCGTAGTGGGCGATGCGGCGCAGGGAGGCCTCGATGCCGCCCAGCACGATCGGCACGTTCTTGTAGGCTTCCTTGCACCGCTGGCTGTACACCAGGCTGGCGCGGTCCGGGCGTTTGCCGGCCATGCCGCCAGGGGTGTAGGCGTCGTCGGAACGGATTTTCTTGTCGGCGGTGTAGCGGTTGATCATCGAGTCCATGTTGCCGGCCGCGACGCCGAAGAACAGGTTCGGCTCGCCGAGCTTCATGAAGTCGTCTTTGGACTGCCAGTTCGGCTGGGCAATGATCCCGACGCGAAAGCCCTGGGACTCCAGCAGCCGGCCGATGATCGCCATGCCGAACGACGGATGGTCAACGTAGGCATCACCGGTGACGATGATGATGTCGCAGGAATCCCAGCCAAGCTGATCCATCTCCTCCCTGCTCATGGGCAGGAATGGCGCAGGACCGAAACATTCGGCCCAGTACTTGGGATAGTCAAATAACGGCTTGGCTGTTTGCATGACGGTGACCGGTGTTGAGATGAAAAATCGCGGGCGCGGAATATAGCACAAATTTTGACCAATTCCGACGGTAATGGTCGGAATTGAGCAAACGGCTTACTCGTCGTCGTCGAAGTTGTAGCTGCCCGGCGCGAGGTTTTCGAAGCGCGTGTACTTGCCGATGAACGCCAGGCGGATAAAGCCGATAGGCCCGTTCCGCTGCTTGCCGATGATGATCTCGGCAATGCCTTTGTGTTCCGTTTCGGGGTGATACACCTCGTCGCGGTACACGAACATGATCACGTCGGCGTCCTGCTCGATCGCTCCGGATTCACGCAAGTCGGAGTTCACCGGGCGCTTGTTGGGGCGTTGTTCCAGGGAACGGTTGAGCTGGGACAGCGCCACCACCGGGCAGTTGAATTCCTTGGCCAGGGCTTTCAGGGAGCGGGAGATTTCGGAAATCTCGTTGGTGCGGTTGTCGCCGCTGGAACCCGGGATCTGCATCAACTGCAGGTAGTCGATCATGATCAGGGCGATGTCGCCGTGTTCACGCACCAGGCGGCGGGTACGCGCACGCATCTCTGAAGGGCTGATACCGGCGGTGTCATCGATGAACAGCTTGCGGTCGTTAAGCAGGTTGACCGCCGAGGTCAGGCGTGGCCAATCGTCGTCTTCCAATTGGCCGGAACGCACCTTGGTCTGGTCGATACGACCCAGGGACGAGAGCATACGCATGATCAGCGATTCACCTGGCATCTCGAGGGAGTACACCAGCACCGCCTTGTCGCTGCGCAGTACGGCGTTCTCCACCAGGTTCATGGCGAAGGTGGTCTTACCCATCGAAGGACGGCCGGCGACGATGATCAGGTCGGACGGCTGCAGGCCGCTGGTCTTCTCATCGAGGTCGGTATAGCCGGTGGAAATACCGGTGATCGCGGCATCGGTATTGAACAAGGTGTCGATGCGGTCGATGGCCTTGGTCAGCAGGTCGTTGACGCTGACGGGGCCGCCGGTCTTGGGCCGTGCTTCGGCGATCTGGAAGATCTGGCGCTCGGCTTCGTCGAGGATCTCGGCGGCGGTGCGACCTTCGGGGTTGAAGGCGCTGTCGGCGATCTCGGTGCTGATGCCGATCAACTGGCGCAGGGTGGCGCGCTCGCGGACGATCTGCGCATACGCCTTGATGTTGGCGACAGACGGCGTGTTTTTCGCCAGCTCACCGAGGTAACCGAGGCCGCCCACTTGGGAGGTCTGGCCCTCCTTGTCCAACTGCTCAGCCAGGGTCACCACGTCGATCGGTGAGTTCTGGTCGGCCAGCTTGGCGATGGCGCGGAAGATCAGGCGGTGGTCATGGCGATAGAAGTCACCGTCCGAGACTTGATCCAGCACGCGTTCCCAGGCGTTGTTGTCCAGCATCAAGCCACCGAGCACAGCCTGTTCGGCCTCGATGGAATGCGGCGGCACCTTCAGGGCAGCGGTTTGCAGGTCATATTGCTCAGGAGCGGAGATTTCGTTCATGGCCACTTGGAATTTAAGGGTGTGTAGAAAAACAAAAGGCACGACCTGTAAACAGGATCGTGCCCGATGTTAACCGGCTGGCACACGAGGTGCCAGTCAGTTAGGTGCGACTTAAGCTGCTACCACGACAACGCGTACGGTGGCTTCAACTTCGGCGTGCAGGTGCACGGCTACGTCGAATTCGCCTACGTTGCGGATGGTGCCGTTCGGCAGACGAACTTCGCTCTTCTGCACTTCAACGCCGGAGGCGGTCAGTGCATCAGCGATGTCGTGGGTGCCGATCGAACCGAACAGCTTGCCTTCGTCACCGGCGGTGGCAGTGATAGTCACTTCCAGCTCAGCCAGTTGGGCAGCGCGAGTTTCGGCCGAAGCTTTTTTGTCTGCTGCGGCTTTTTCCAGCTCGGCACGACGCTCTTCAAACGCAGCCAGGTTGGCAGCGGTTGCAGCGGTGGCTTTGCCGTATGGCAGCAGGTAGTTACGACCGTAGCCGGCCTTAACGTTCACTTTGTCGCCCAGGTTGCCCAGGTTGGCGACTTTTTCCAGAAGGATCAGTTGCATGTGAAAATCCTCTAACTTTTAACCTTCACCGTTCGCGCTATCGGCGTCTTTCGACGCCAGACGTCCGCGAAAATCAATCAGGCCGTCGACAATGGCCAGGACCACGAGTAACGGATAGATCAGCTGCATGAACAGCAACAGCGTCACGTACAACCCCACCAGCCAGAACCTGGCCAGGCGCTTTCGCGCAACCAGCCCGTGAATCAGGGCCAGCCCGGCAAACACCAGCGGTACGCTGCAAATCGGCGCCAGCAAGGCCATCTGTGGACCGAAGTTCGGTCCGACAACCATGCACGCCAGCAGCAACATCGCCGGTCCCGCGGGAATCCTGATACTGCGAAACTCGCGACCAAAACCACCCGGGTTATACAACAACGCCTGCCAATAACGCCCAAGAATCAGGCTCAGCACGCTGACAACCTGCAACAAAGCCGCAATCAGGCCGGTCAGGACCGGGGCAATCAGTGACGCAAACCGCGCTCGCTCATCTACCGACAATTGCTGGTAGAGATCCCCGAGGGCCAGCGGCAGGATCTTGACGATCTCCTGCGCCAGCGCCTCGATTTGCGGGCGGAAAGCCGCGCCAAGCATCACTGAGTACACCAACCCCACTGCCACGCTGACCAGCAGCGTACGGACCCAGGACTCACTTGCGCGTAAAACCAACGCAAGGCTCGATGACCCCAGCAGTACCAGAAGTACCCGTGGATCACCCATTTGCAGCCACCAGATCAAGGCCGGCAACAAACCCAGGGCAAGAACGCCCAGGGCGTCCTTCAAACCGCGCCGCAGGAGCACAAGGCAACCTGCGGCAGCACCCAACCAATAAAGCAACGGCAATGCCGCACAGCCAGCCACTACCAGAGTGGCCTGCACACGACCGCGCATGATGAACTCAGCTAAGGCGCGCATGCATTCAATCCCTTACTACTTGTCGACTGCCCGGTCTCAGCGGCCGTGGCTGTCGGTGTAGGCCAGCAGGGCCAGGAAGCGGGCGCGCTTGATAGCGGTGGCCAGCTGACGCTGATAACGTGCTTTGGTACCGGTGATACGGCTTGGAACGATTTTGCCGGTCTCGGATACGTAGGCTTTCAGAGTGTTGAGATCTTTGTAATCGATCTCTTTCACGTCTTCAGCGGTGAAGCGGCAGAATTTACGACGACGGAAGAAACGTGCCATTTGATAGGCTCCTTAAAAGGTCCGTGGATTACTCGTCAGCGTTATCGCTGTTGTCGCTGTCATCACTGTCAGCGCTATCAGCGCCTTCGTGCTCAGGACGGTCGCGACGCTCACGGCGCTCACTGCGGTTTTCTTCAGCCTTGAGCATCTCGGATTGGCCGGTAACGGCTTCTTCGCGACGGATGACCAGGTTACGGATCACTGCATCGTTGTAGCGGAAGTTGTCTTCCAGCTCGGCCAGGGCCTTGCCGGTGCATTCAACGTTCAGCATCACGTAGTGAGCCTTGTGAACATTGTTGATTGCGTAGGCCAGTTGACGACGGCCCCAATCTTCCAGACGGTGGATTTTGCCGCCGTCTTCTTCGATCAGCTTGGTGTAACGCTCAACCATGCCGCCGACTTGCTCGCTTTGATCCGGGTGGACCAAAAAGATGATTTCGTAATGACGCATGAATGCTCCTTACGGGTTGTAGCCTGCCGCTCAAAAACGGTCAGACAAGGAGTGAATGACACTTATGGATCTTGCCGCAGGAGAGGCACATGCGTGCCTGCCAGGTGGGCAAGGGGCGCAATAGTAGAGGAGCAGGGGGGAAGCTGCAAGCTACAAGCTACAAGTGGTCGACCACCTAGCTTTTAACTTGCAGCTTGAGGCTTACGACTTGCGCGAAGCGACTGCCTTTTTGGCACCGCGCTGACGCCGGGCTTCGAACAGGCACACGCCCGTCGCCACCGACACGTTCAGGCTGCTGACGCTGCCGGCCATCGGCAAGTGCACCAGGTAATCGCAATGCTCGCGGGTCAGGCGACGCATGCCCTTGCCTTCGGCGCCCATGATCAGGATGGTCGGGCCGGTGAGGTCCTGGTCGTAGATGCTGACTTCGGCCTCGCCTGCCGTGCCGACAATCCACAAGCCGCGCTGCTGAAGCTTCTCCAGGGTGCGCGCCAGGTTGGTCACGGCCACCAGCGGAATCACTTCCGCCGCGCCGCAGGCCACTTTACGCACAACCGGCGTGAGGGTGGCCGACTTGTCTTTAGGTACGATCACTGCCAGCGCGCCGGCCGCATCCGCCGAACGCAGGCAGGCGCCGAGGTTGTGCGGGTCAGTCACGCCGTCCAGCACCAGCAGCAACGGCGCGCCTTCTGTACGGTCGAGCAGCTCGTCGAGCATGGCTTCGCCCCACACCTGGCTCGGGCTGACGTCGGCCACCACGCCCTGGTGAACGCCTTCTACCCACACGTCCATTTCACGGCGCTCGGCCTGGCCGATGGCAACCTTGTTCTGGGTGGCCAGCTCGACCAGCGCTTGCACGCGTGGCTCGCTGCGACCTTCCGCCAGCCACACCTGCTTGACGCGCTTGGGGTGGTGACGCAGCAGTGCTTCTACGGCGTGCACGCCGTAGATTTTTTCCAGACTCATGACTTGGCCTTAGGTTTGCGCGACCCGCCGCTTTTCGCGGGGGCCGAACCCGCTTTAGGCGGGCCTTTACGGTGTTTACTCGGTTTGCTCGACGGTTTTTCCGCCCCCTGGGACTTTCCCCCAGACGCCGCTTTACCACCGCTTTTGGCTTCGTTGAGCAACTGCTGCTTCAACTCGCGGCTCTTGCGCAGCTCGGCGTTTTTCGCCGCGGCATCGCTTGGACGGTAGGCTTCAGGGGCCTTGTCCTTGGCCGAAGAACGACGACCGGTCTTGGCAGGTGCTGGCTCGGCAGCTGTCTTCACGCTGGAAGCCTTGCCTTTGGAAGCCGGCGCTGCGGTTTCGCTGCCACGCTTTTTGCGGCCAGTCGGCTCTGCAGGTTTGTCAGGCATGCCGAAGTCGATCTTGCGCTCGTCCAGATCGACACGCATGACCTGCACTTCCACGGTATCGCCCAAGCGGAAGCTGCGACCGGTGCGCTCGCCCGCCAGGCGGTGGTGCACTGGATCGAAATGGTAGTAGTCACCCGGCAAGGCGGTGACGTGCACCAGACCCTCGACGTAGATGTCGGTCAGCTCGACGAACAGGCCGAAACCGGTCACGGCGGTGATCACACCCGGGAACGACTCGCCCACGCGATCTTTCATGAACTCGCACTTGAGCCAGTTCACCACGTCACGGGTAGCTTCGTCGGCGCGGCGCTCGCTCATGGAGCACTGCTCGCCCAACTGCTCAAGCGCCGCCTCGTCGTACGGATAGATCCGTGCCTTCGGAATGGTCATGGCACCGGCGCGCTTGACGTGCGGGGTGTTCTGCTTGGAATGGATCACGCTGCGGATCGCGCGGTGCGTGAGCAAGTCCGGGTAACGGCGGATCGGCGAGGTGAAGTGGGTGTACGCCTCGTAATTCAGGCCGAAGTGACCCTGGTTATCGGCGCTGTACACCGCCTGGCTCAACGAACGCAGCATCACGGTCTGGATCACGTGGTAATCCGGACGGTCCTTGATGCTGGCCAGCAGGGCCTGGTAATCCTTCGGCGTCGGGCCGTCCTTGCCTTTGTGCAGGGACAGGCCGAGTTCACCAAGGAACGCACGCAGTTTTTCCAGGCGCTCCGGCGGCGGACCGTCGTGGACGCGGTACAACGCAGGAATCTCGTGCTTCTTCAGGAATTCCGCGGTGGCCACGTTGGCCGCCAGCATGCATTCCTCGATCAGCTTGTGCGCGTCGTTACGGGTGGTCGGAGTGATGGCGGCGATCTTGCGCTCGGAACCGAAGACAATCCGGGTTTCCTGGGTTTCAAAATCGATCGCGCCACGGGTGTGACGGGCGCCCAGCAACACCTTGTACAGCGAATACAGCTGCTTGAGGTGCGGCACCACGTCGGCGTATTCGCTGCGCAGGGCCTTGGCTTCGCCGGTCTTCGGCGTTTCCAGGATGGTGCTGACCTTGTTGTAGGTCAGGCGCGCCTGGGAGTGGATCACCGCTTCATAGAACTGGTAGTCGGTCATTTCGCCGGTTTTGGAGATGGTCATCTCGCACACCATGGCCAAACGGTCGACTTTCGGGTTCAGCGAGCACAGGCCGTTGGACAGCTGCTCCGGCAGCATCGGAATCACGCGCTCAGGGAAGTACACGGAGTTGCCGCGCACCTGGGCTTCGTTATCCAGGGCCGAACCGATCTTCACGTAGCTGGACACGTCGGCAATCGCGACATACAACTTCCAGCCGCCGGAAAACAGGCGCAGCTTGCCCGGCTTGGCTTCACAGTAGACCGCGTCATCGAAGTCGCGAGCATCTTCGCCGTCGATGGTGACGAACGGCAGATGGCGCAGGTCGATGCGTTTTTCTTTGTCTTTATCTTCGACTTCCGGCTTGAGCTTGGCGGCTTCCTTGAGCACGGCATCAGGCCAGACGTGAGGAATATCGTAGGTGCGCAGCGCCACGTCGATTTCCATGCCCGGCGCCATGTAGTTGCCGACCACTTCAACGATATCGCCCTGGGGCTGGAAGCGCGCAGTTGGCCAGTGGGTGATTTTCACCTCGACAAACTGGCCGACCTTGGCGGCGCCATTGCGGCCCGGGGTGATCAGCACTTCCTGCTGGACCTTCGGGTTATCCGGCACCACAAAGCCGATGCCGCCTTCTTCGAAGTAACGACCGACGATGGACTCGTGGGCACGGGACACCACTTCGACGATCACGCCTTCACGACGACCACGACGGTCCAGGCCGGAAACACGCGCCAGGGCACGGTCGCCGTCGAACACCAGGCGCATCTGCGCCGGGCTCATGAACAGGTCGTCACTGCCGTCATCCGGAATCAGGAAGCCGAAGCCGTCCCGATGGCCGGCGATGCGGCCCAGGATCAGGTCGAGCTTGTCGACCGGCGCGTAAGTGCCACGGCGGGTGTAGATCAACTGAGCATCGCGCTCCATCGCACGCAAACGGCGGCGCAGGGCTTCGAGCTGGTCTTCGGTGGTCAGACCGAATTCTTCAACCAGCTGCTCGCGGCTAGCAGGCGAACCACGATCGGCGAGGTGCGCCAGGATCAGTTCGCGGCTAGGAATAGGGTTTTCATATTTTTCCGCTTCACGAGCGGCCTCGGGATCGAGGGACTGCCAATCGGCCATTAGAGAGTTTTCACCTTGTCTATATGCGGGTTAGTTTGGCATACGCGTATTGAAACGGGAAATTTCAGACGTCATCAAGCCTTTTAAAAGGCCTTTGCAGCCCCCGGTGCGCACCTTGCACGACCATTGGCGAAATTTTCCAGGCTTTTTTCATGGCAGGGGTTTACAGCGTAAATATCGCTCCGTATAGTGCGCGCCATCGACGACGGCAACGTTGTCAGATAATGCCCAGGTGGTGAAATTGGTAGACACGCCAGCTTCAGGTGCTGGTGATCGCAAGGTCGTGGAAGTTCGAGTCTTCTCCTGGGCACCAAATTCAGATCAAACCCGCGAAAGCGGGTTTTTTCGTTTCAGACCTTTGATTTTTAACGGAAAAATTGATTTATATTTTTCGAATCAGGGGTTTACAGATCAAAAAGCCCGCCGTATAGTTCGCCCCATCAACAGCGGCAACGTTGTCAGATAATGCCCAGGTGGTGAAATTGGTAGACACGCCAGCTTCAGGTGCTGGTGATCGCAAGGTCGTGGAAGTTCGAGTCTTCTCCTGGGCACCAAATTCAGATCAAACCCGCGAAAGCGGGTTTTTTCGTTTCCGGGGTTTGGAAATTTTGGCTGGAAAACTTTACCCACCGTCAGCCTCAAGCCCGCACTTGAGAAGCTTTATCGTTTATCCTTGTAGTGATTTGTTGCACATAAGCGAGGAACACTTCGGATGATGATCCGCGATAACCGACTCAAGACATCCCTTCTGCGTGGCCTGACTCTCACTCTGCTCGGCCTGACTCTGCTCTCACCCAACGCCTATTCCGCTGACAAGATCTCTCTGACCCTTTACAACGGCCAGCACAAGGAAGTCGGCGATGAGCTCGCCAAAGCCTTTGAAGCCAAGACCGGCATTCACGTCAACGTGCGCAAAGGCAGCAGTAACCAACTGGCCAGCCAGGTCGTCGAAGAAGGCGACCGCTCCCCTGCCGACGTGATCTATACCGAAGAATCGCCGCCGCTGAACAAACTCGGCGAGCAAGGCTTGTTGGCGAAAATCGATGCCAGCACCCTCGACGTGCTGCCCAAGGACTACGTCGGCAGCAATGGCGACTGGATGGGCGTGACTGCACGAACCCGCGTTGTCGCCTTCAACCCCAAGCTGATTGCCGAAAAAGACCTGCCCAAATCGGTGCTGGATTTCGCCGGTCCCGAGTGGCAAGGCAAGGTCGGCTTCGTGCCCACCAGTGGTGCCTTCCAGGAACAGGCGGTGGCGATCATCAAGCTGCACGGGCGTGAAGCCGCTGAAGAGTGGCTGACCGGCCTGCGCGCCTTCGGCAAGGTGTACAGCAACAATATGGTGGCCCTCAAGGCCGTTGAAAATGGTGAAGTGGCCACTGTTTTGGTGAACAACTATTACTGGTTCGCCCTGAAGAAAGAAAAAACCAACCTCGACTCCCAACTGCACTATTTCACCGACGGCGATGCCGGCGGCCTGATTACCGTGTCTTCGGCGGCCGCGCTGAAATCCAGCAAACACCCCAAGGAAGCCCAGCAACTGCTGGCCTTCATGGCCAGTGAAGAAGGCCAGCGCGTGATCACCAACACCTCGGCGGAATACCCGTTGCGCAAGGGCATGCAATCCAATCGCGGCCTGAAGCCCTTCAACGAACTGCAACCGCCGAAAGTCACCCCTGCCGACCTGGGCAATGCGGAAGAAGCCCTGGAACTGGAACGTGACGTTGGCTTGAACTGATGACCCCAACGCTTCGCGCTGCAGGCTTTCGCCCCCGGCGCAAACGCCCTTCAATCTGGCTGCTGTTGCCGGTGCTGTTGCTGGTTGGCCTGAGCCTGCTGCCACTGGTGTATGTCGGGCTCAAGGCCTGGCAGGCCGGCTGGGCACAGGCGGTGCATCTGCTGTGGCGGCCTTATGTCTTCGGGCTGCTGCGCAATACCTTGTCGCTGATGGTCGGCGTGACGGTTGTGTGCGGCGTGGTCGGCCTGTCCCTGGCCTGGTTGCTGGAACGCAGCAATCTGCCGGGGCGACGCATTTGGGGCGTGATCCTGTGCCTGCCGTTTGCGGTACCGGCGTTTGTCAGCAGCTTCACCTGGGTGTCGCTGAGCGCCAACTTCGAAGGCCTCGGCGGCGCGATCCTGGTGATGAGCCTGTCCAAGTATCCGCTGGTATTTCTGCCGGTGGCCGCCACGCTGCGCAATCTTGACCCCGCCCTGGAAGAGTCGGCGCGCACCCTGGGGTTGAATCGCTGGGGCGTGTTCCGGCGCATTACCCTGCCGCTGCTGTGGCCCTCGCTGGTCGCGGGAGCGCTGCTGATTGCATTGCACATGCTGGTGGAGTTCGGCGCCCTGTCGATCATCGGCTTGCAGACCTTTACCACCGCGATCTACCAACAGTTCGAACTGGAGTTCAGCAACGCCAACGCCGCAATGCTCTCGGCGGTGCTGCTGGTGATGTGCCTGAGTTTGTTGTGGCTGGAGCTGCGCGTGCGCGGCAAGGGCCGCCATGTGCGGATCGGCCAGGGTGCGGCGCGACATGCCGAGCAGGTGAAACTGGGCAAGTGGGCGTTTTTTGGCCAGCTCTATTGCCTGGCGCTGGCGATCATTGGCAGCGGCATTCCGCTGGGGATGCTTGGCTATTGGCTGGCCGTGGGTTCATCGGCGGCGTTTCCGGTCGCTGCAATCAGTGAGGCGCTGTTATCGTCCCTGGCGCTTTCCCTGGGTGGCGCAGCGTTGTGCCTGGCACTGGCGGTGCCGGTGGGCCTGCTGGTGGTGCGCTACAAAGGCCAACTGGCGATCTGGGCTGAACGCCTGCCGTACCTGCTGCACGCCCTGCCCGGCCTGGTGATTGCATTGACCCTGGTGTATTTCGCACTGCATTACGTGCCGGCGCTGTATCAGACGTCGGCACTGTTGCTGATCGCCTATGCGCTGTTGTTCTTGCCCCTGGCCCAGGCGCCGATTCGCACGGCTCTGAACAAGGCCGCGCCACAGTTGGAGGAGGCAGCGCGCACGCTCGGCGCATCGTCGTTCAGTGCGTTCTGCCGGGTGACGCTGCCGATCATTTTCCCGGCATTGGGTGCCGCGTTTGCGCTGGTGTTTCTGGATGCGATGAAGGAGCTGACGGCCACCTTGTTGTTGAGCCCCACGGGGTTGAATACTTTGGCGACTGCCGTGTGGGCGCATACCTCGAATGTGGAGTTTGCGGCAGCGGCGCCGTATGCGGCGTTGTTGATTCTGGTGTCGGGGTTGCCGGTGTATCTGCTTACGACGCGGATGTATCTGAGTCGCTGAAATGGCTATCGGGGGCAAGCCCCCTCCCACACTTGAGTTGTGAACACATTCAAATGAGGGAGGGGGCTTGCCCCCGATGAGGCCGGCACAGACAACACTAAGCCCGAAACTGCCCCAGACTCGCCTTCAACTGCGCCGCCAACCCATCCAGCACCTTGCCACTGGCAGTAGTCTCCACCACCGCTTGCGCGGCCCGCTCAGCCTGGGCATGAATCACCTCGACCCGGCCACGCACCGCATGCGCACCCTGGGCCTGATGCTCGGCCGCGCGTGTCGCCAGGCCGATTGCCGCATGCACCTGCTCCACCGACGCCTGCACCGTCTGCTGCAAGCGCACGCTGTCGCGCAGCACCAGCAAACCTTCATTGGCCTGGCGCCCCGCCTTGCCGATGGTTTCCACTGCCTCACGCGCGCCCTGCTGCAACGCCACGATATGCGCCTGGATATCGCCGGTGGAGCTTTGGGTCTTGCTGGCCAGCGCACGCACTTCGTCCGCCACCACCGCAAAGCCGCGCCCGGTCTCGCCGGCCCGTGCCGCTTCAATAGCCGCGTTGAGGGCCAACAGGTTGGTTTGCTCGGCGATGCCATGAATCACCGTCAGCACTACCTCGATCTGCTCGCTTTGCTGCGCCAACCGCTCGATCACCTGGGACCCGGCCTGCACCTGCCCGGCCAACGCCTCGATCAAGCTGCCGACTTCAGCCGACGTGCGCGAGTTCTCATCCGTGGCCTGGCGAATCTCCACCACCTGCTGCAAGGCCGCCTGCATGGCATGGCTTTCGGCCTGGGCCTCGTCGGCCATTTGCGACAGTGCGCGCAGGCTTTCTGCAACCTCGTCGCGCTGCAGGCCAGCCGCTGCATCGGCGCCGGCATTGCGCAAGGTCATCGCGCCGATCTCCATGCCGGTGCGCTGGGCCACATCGCCCGCCTCGCGCACGATGGGCTGTAACTTATCCACAAAGCGATTGACCGCCGAAGCCATGTCACCAATTTCATCCTTGCTGCTGATCTGTACACGCTTGGTGAGGTCGCCCTCGCCTGCCGCCAGGTCATCCATGGCGGCGATCAACAGCTTCAGGCGGTTGACGACGCGGCGGCCGAGCACAATGGCGATCAGCAGCAATACGCCAAGACCGACCAGCGCCAGGCCCATGCCGATACGCCAGCGCAAGGTGCCGGCAGCCTCTTGCACCGCACTGGTGGTATTGGCCGCCATCTGGGTGGCCGTGACTTGCGCCGATTGCAGGCGCGCGCCCATGGCGGCAGCGCTATCGGCCGCGGCGCCTTTGAGGCTGTCGCCGACCAGTTGATCACCGCTGGCAATCAGCGCGGCGAAACGGGTGTCCAGTGCTTGCAGATCGGCCTCGACCGATGCGGTCGACACCCCCATGCGGACTTTGCCGATCTCAACGCCGTTGGGGCTGATCGAGGCTTCGACGTAATACACCGAAGGATCAGCCTTGGCCGCGTCCAGTACTTTATCCAGGGCACGGTCCCCCGCGCCTTTGGCCAACAAGGCCTGGTTGATCGGATTTTCACGGTTCAGGTAGCGGGTCAAATGCTCGCCGGCCGCGTCGTCATACACCACGAACAACACGTTGGGATTACGCTGCGCACGCCGGGCAAACTCCGATAATGTCGGCACGTCGCTGTCCCACATGGCACGCGGCGCCACCGAAGCCAGCAACTGCGCCATGTCATTGGCGGAGTCCTGCAGGTCTTTTTCCAGGGTCGCACGCAATTGCTTCTGCTCTTGCTGAAGACGCGTGGAAAGCCCTGCGGTCAGACGCTGGCGGGTGCTGGTGGAAAGGCTATCCAGGCTGGAGGTGACTTCCTTGCCGGCCTGGGCCAATTCGCCGGACAGCTTCTGACTGTCGATGCCCAGGCGGTGACCCAAATCGGCCTCCAGGGCCGTGACCGTGCTCCGCGTCAGCGCGACGGCCACCAGCACTTGCACCAAAAGAGCGATACCTAGGGTAACGAACACCGGCCGCAGCAGACGGCTTTGTAACAACGAGAGAACGGCAGACACTGGAAATCCCTCCACCACGGGTGCCATTAAATTGATAGCACCGCGAAAAAGAGAAACACAGCAAGGGTCGTGCCGCTTGCCAGGCAGAAACGACAAAGGGCTCCCGAGGGAGCCCTTTACTTTTTACATCAACAGCTTATTAAGCGAACGGGTGACGCAGAACGATGGTCTCGTTGCGGTCCGGGCCCGTCGAAATAATGTCGATCGGTGCGCCGATCAGCTCTTCGACGCGCTTGATGTAGGCGCGGGCGTTGGCTGGCAGCTCTTCCAGGGTCTTGGCGCCCACGGTCGATTCGGTCCAGCCCGGCACTTCTTCGTACACAGGCTGCAGGCCCACGTAGCTGTCAGCGTCGGTCGGCGCAACATCGTTGCCTTGCGCGTCTTTGTAGCCGACACAGATGTTGATGGCTTCCAGGCCGTCGAGCACGTCCAGCTTGGTCAGGCAGATGCCCGAGATGCTGTTCACGTCGATAGCGCGACGCAGGATAACGGCGTCGAACCAGCCACAACGACGAGCACGGCCGGTGGTCGCGCCGAATTCGTGACCTTGTTTGGCCAGGTGAGCGCCGACGTCGTCGAACAGCTCAGTCGGGAACGGACCGGAACCTACACGGGTGGTGTACGCCTTGGTGATGCCCAGGATGTAGTCCAGGAACATCGGGCCCACGCCCGAACCGGTGGCCACGCCGCCGGCGGTGGTGTTGGAGCTGGTCACATACGGGTAGGTACCGTGGTCGATGTCCAGCAACGAGCCCTGGGCGCCTTCGAACATGATGTCTTTGCCAGCGCGACGCAGGTCGTGCAGCTCGGCCGTCACGTCGAGCATCAGCGGCTTGAGCAGCTCAGCGTATTCCTTGCACTCGGCCAGGGTCTTTTCGAACTCGATGGCGGGCTCTTTGTAGTAACCCACCAGCATGAAGTTGTGGTAATCCACCAGTTCACGCAGCTTGTCTTCAAAGCGCGGCATGTTGAGCAGGTCGCCCACACGCAGGCCACGACGTGCAACCTTGTCTTCGTAGGCCGGGCCAATGCCGCGACCGGTGGTGCCGATCTTCAGCTCGCCACGGGCCTTTTCACGGGCCTGGTCCAGCGCCACGTGGAAGGACAGGATCAGCGGGCAGGATGGGCTGATACGCAGGCGCTCGCGCACCGGTACGCCTTTCTCTTCCAGCTTGATGATCTCGCGCAGCAGGGCGTCCGGCGCAACCACCACGCCGTTGCCGATCAGGCACTGTACGCCTTCGCGCAGTACACCCGAAGGGATCAGGTGCAAGACGGTTTTTTCGCCATCGATGACCAGGGTGTGGCCCGCGTTGTGGCCACCCTGGTAGCGCACTACGGCGGCAGCATGTTCGGTCAGCAGATCAACGATCTTGCCTTTGCCCTCATCACCCCATTGGGTGCCCAGGACTACGACATTCTTACCCATAACACTTGTCCTCATTCGCGCAAACTTGGTGCCGGCGATGGCCGGCAGGAAAACTCAAGAAGCCAGTGGCGATACTTGCCAAAGCCCGTTCTGCTGAATCAATTGCCGGTCGCAGTCCGCTTCACGGGCGGCGGCCAATGGCTGCCCAGGCAAGGCCTGGACGACACGCTGACCCTCACTGCGCAACTGGCAGACCTGCTGCCAGAGTGCCGCGTCCGTACTGTCGGGCATCCAGATGCCACCAGACGGCAGCTCGACCTCAGCACGCCCCAGGGTCACCAGGGTTTTCAAATCGGTGGAAAAGCCGGTGGCCGGACGGGCGCGACCGAAGTCGGCGCCGATATCGTCATAACGACCACCCTGGGCGATGGCCTGGCCAACACCCGGAACAAACACCGCGAACACCACACCGGTGTGGTAGTGGTAGCCGCGCAACTCGCCCAGATCAAAATACAGCGGCAACTGCGGGAAGCGCGCCGACAATTGCTCGGCAATCGCCAGCACATCGTTCAGGGCGGCCAACACCGGCGCCGGTGCGTTGGCCAGGCGCTCACGTGCAGTGACCAGCACTTCACGGCCGCCGCACAGGTTGACCAGCGCACGCAGCATGTCGGCCAGTTCAGCCGGCACGCCAGCGGTCAGGGCAATGACTTCATCGATGGCCTTGCGTTGCAGCGCATCGAACAACTGTTGCTCAACCTCACCGGACAAGCCGGCCGCACGGGCCAGGCCGCGGTAGATACCCACGTGGCCCAGGTCCATGTGCACGTCCGGCACATCAGCCAGTTGCAGCATGGCCAGCATCAGGCTGATCACTTCAACGTCGCTGCTAGGGCTCGCATCGCCATACAACTCGGCGCCCAGCTGGATCGGGCTGCGCGACGATGACAAGGCACGCGGCTGGGCATGCAGCACGCTGCCGGCGTAGCACAGGCGGCTGGGGCCTTCGCGGCGCAGGGTATGCGCATCGATACGCGCCACCTGCGGCGTGATGTCGGCACGAAACCCCATTTGCCGGCCCGATTGCGGGTCGATGACCTTGAAGGTGCGCAGATCCAGGTCCTGGCCCGCGCCAGTCAGCAGGGATTCCAGGTACTCGATATGAGGGGTCACGACAAACTCGTAGCCCCAGCTCTGGAACAGATCCAACACCTGGCGACGCGCTATTTCAATACGCGCAGCTTCTGGTGGCAGTACTTCTTCGATGCCATCTGGCAGCAGCCAGCGGTCTACCGTTGCCATTACGCCATTCCCCTTTGATCCGGGCGGCCAGCCCTCGGCCGAGCCTTGAGTGAAGCAGAAAATACCCGCTGCCTGCATAAACCACGCGCAAGAGCGACGTGACGAACGACCTGTCACCGGCCTCGTCGGGCACTTTCCTCGAAAAACCTGTCACGCCTGCCGAATCGAACACGCAGACGCAAAAAAGCCGGGAATTTCCCGGCTGCCGCATCATACACCCGTTTTCTGAAAGGATCACCCCGCCAGGCATTTTAGCCGCCCGACGGAGTGGTCCCTACAGAATCACAGGCCTGTTACTTGGACTTTTCCAGGTAGCGGAAGAAATCGCTGCTTGGGTCCAGCACCAGCACATCGGTCTTGTTCGCGAAGCTTTCACGGTAGGCGCGCAGGCTACGGTAGAACGCGTAGAACTCCTGGTCCTGGCCATACGCCTTGGCGTAGATCGCCGCGGCTTGAGCATCACCATCACCACGAGCCTCTTCAGACTCGCGATAGGCCTCCGCCAACAGTACACGGCGCTGACGATCGGCATCCGCACGGATACCCTCGGCCAGCTCGTTACCCTTGGCGCGGTGCTCACGGGCTTCACGCTCACGCTCGGTGCTCATGCGCTCGAACACGCTGCGGTTCACTTCCTTGGGCAGGTCGATAGCCTTGACGCGAACGTCGACCACTTCGATACCCAGTTCTTTCTCCGCCATGGTGTTCAGCGAACGAGTGATGTCAGCCATCAGCGCATCGCGTTCACCGGATACCACCTCGTGCAGGGTGCGCTTACCAAACTGGTCACGCAGGCCCGACTCCAGACGGCGCGACAAACGCTCGTCTGCAATCTGCTTGAGGCCCGAGGTCGCAGTGTAGAAGCGCTCGGCATCCTTGACGCGCCACTTGGCGTAGGCGTCAACCATCACGGCTTTCTTTTCCAGGGTCAGGAAGCGCTGTGTCGGTGCATCCAGAGTCATCAGGCGCGCGTCGAACTTGCGCACCTGGTTGACGTAGGGGACTTTCACATGCAGGCCCGGCTGGACATCCGCCTGGACCACGCGACCGAATTGCAGCAGCACCGCGCGCTCGGTCTGAGCGACGATGTAGAAGCAGTTCCAGGCAGCGATGACCACGACGACGCCCACAATCAGGGCGGTCAGCGATTTATTGCTCATCAACGGCTCTCCCTGGTACGTGTTTGCTGTTGCAGCAAGTCAGCGGCCGCACGGGCGCTCGCTTCGTTGGCAGCGGCATTCGAACCGGTGGACGGCGCGCTGGCGCCGCTACGCCCACCTTCGATCATCTTGTCCAGCGGCAGGTACAGCAGGTTGTTCTGCCCACCCTTGCTGCCGGTCACGAGAACCTTGCTGGTGTTGCTGAAGACTTCCTGCATGGTGTCCAGGTACAGACGCTCACGAGTAACCTCGGGCGCCTTGCGGTACTCGGCAACCAGCTTGGTGAAGCGGTCCGCCTCACCCTTGGCGCGGGAGACTACTTCGTCGCGGTAACCGTTGGCATCCTCGAGGATACGCTGGGCCTGACCACGGGCTTCCGGCACCACGCCGTTGGCGTAGGTTTCAGCCTGGTTGCGCGAACGCTGCTCGTCTTCACGGGCGCGGATCACGTCGTCAAAGGCTTCCTGCACTTCACGCGGTGCGGCTGCGCTCTGTACGTTGACCTGGGTGACGGTGATACCGGTGCGATAGGTATCGAGGAAGCGTTGCAGGCGCTCCTTGATTTCGCTGGCCATCAATTCACGCCCTTCGGTCAGTACCTGGTCCATGGCGGTGGAACCGACCACGTGGCGCAGGGCACTTTCGGTTGCGTGTTGCAGGCTGATTTCCGGCTGATCGACGTTCAGCACGAAGTCCTGCAGGTTGCTGATCTTGTACTGCACGGTCAGCGGCACTTCGACGATGTTCTCGTCTTCAGTCAGCATCTGGCCCTGCTTGGTGTAGGCACGCTCACGCGTGACGTTCTCCATGTACTTCTTGTCGATCGGCGGGAAATAGATGTTCAGGCCTGGCCCGACAGTCTCGTAATACTTGCCGAAGCGCAGCACAACGGCTTGCTCCTGCTCATCCACCACGTAGACCGCGCTGTACAGCCAGACGGCTGCGAGCACGACAAGACCCAGGCCCAGCAGGCCATAGCCGCCGCCCTTGCTTGTGCGACCGCCATCGTCACCACCGCGTTTTTTCCCACCACCGAACAACCCATTCAGGCTTTCCTGCAGCTTTCGGAAGGCCTCGTCGAGATCCGGTGGCCCCTTGCGGTCGCCATTATTGCGGCGCTTACCACCCCAAGGATCCTGATTATTCGAGTTGCCACCCGGCTCATTCCAAGCCATAGCGCTCTCCATCTGATAAAGCAAAGACGCACCCACGGCGCGCCGACCAATGCTACAGAATGCCTGCTACCGCGGCACAACCGCTTTCTCAGGCTTTTATTGCAAAGTGTGTTGTTCGATGAACTCCGCCGGTACAACACCCTCGCGACTGACCAGTCGATTGAGCTCCGCGCGTGGCAATCGAACGGCCAGCAAGCTGACACCTTCTTCGTCGTGTTCTTCTTTCTGTACCGCGCCCAGCTCGAAAAACTGTGCACGCAGTCGAGCAAAACGCTGCGGCAAGCGCAAGGTGCCAACGAACAAATCGCCGCCGAGCAACTCGGCGATGGCTTGCTCAAGCAACTCAAGACCACTGCCATCACGCGCCGACAGCCAGACCCGCTGGGGCCTGCCATTCTCATCGCGCTGGATTTGTGGCTCGACGCCTTCAAGCAAATCGAGTTTGTTATAGACCTCGAGGATCGGCAAGTCCTGGGCACCAATCTCGCCCAGCACCAGCATCACCTGCTCAATCTGCAGCATGCGATCCGGCTCGGCCGCATCGATCACGTGCAACAGCAGGTCGGAATTGCTCGACTCTTCGAGCGTAGACCGAAATGCCTCGACCAGCTTGTGCGGCAAGTGACGAATGAACCCCACCGTATCGGCCAGGACAATCGGCCCAAGGTCGTCCAGATCCAGGCGGCGCAGGGTCGGGTCGAGCGTCGCGAACAGTTGGTCGGCCGCGTACACGTCCGACTTTGTGACGTTATTGAACAGCGTGGACTTGCCCGCGTTGGTATAGCCCACCAGGGACACGGTGGGAATATCCGCACGGGAACGGCCACGGCGCGATTGCTCGCGCTGGCTGCGGACTTTCTCCAGGCGGCCCTTGATCTGGCGCAGGCGAACCCGCAACAGACGCCGGTCGGTTTCCAGCTGGGTTTCACCTGGGCCACGCATGCCGATGCCGCCGCCCTGGCGCTCAAGGTGCGTCCAGCCGCGGACCAGCCGGGTGCTCATGTGGTCAAGCTGGGCCAGTTCGACCTGGAGCTTGCCTTCATGGGTACGCGCGCGCTGGGCGAAAATATCGAGAATCAGGCCGGTGCGGTCAATCACGCGACACTCGAAGACACGTTCGAGGTTACGTTCCTGACTGGGCGTGAGGGTGTGATTGAAGATCACCAGATCGGCTTCTTCGGCATGGACCAGGTCGCGCAATTCTTCGACCTTGCCGCTGCCAATCAGGTATTTGGCGGTTGGCCGATGACGCGGCACGTTAAAAAACGCAACGGTCTCGGCGCCGGCCGAATTTGCCAACTCCTGAAACTCCTGCGGATCTTCGCGCGCCTCAGGGTCCTGTCCATCCAAGTGAACGAGGATTACTCGCTCACCACCACCGTGGCGCTCAAAGAACAAAGGAGACTCCTATCAGGCGTTACCTGGCTCAGCGTCAGCTGCTTCATCACCTGCTGCGCTAGGCAGACGGATTGGACGAACAGGAACGACTGTCGAGATAGCGTGTTTGTAAACCATCTGGCTGACGGTGTTTTTCAGCAGGATCACGAACTGGTCGAACGACTCGATCGTACCTTGCAACTTGATACCGTTGACCAGATAAATGGAAACCCCCACTTTCTCTTTACGTAAGGTATTCAAGTAAGGGTCTTGTAGCGAATGCCCTTTTGACATGTGCCGCACTCCTTTAAGGATCAATAATAAAAAATCGGAAAAATAAATAGCTCATGGCCGCCACACCCCCAAGGATAGACGGCAATTGCAAGGACTCAGCTCAATATGGAGACCGTTCCCAGGTATTTCAAGGCGCGTGACAGATTGTCGCTGTCCAGGCTGTCCAGCCAGTGCAAATCGCTCCAGCTGCGCAGCCAGGTGAACTGGCGCTTCGCCAATTGGCGCGTGGCAATGATGCCGCGCTCCTGCATTTCGGCTGACGTCAGCTTGCCATCCAGATGATCCCAGACTTGGCGGTAGCCTACAGCACGTATCGAAGGCAAACCTGCATGCAGATTACCTCTGGAACGCAGTGCTACGACCTCCTCCACAAACCCCTGTTCCAACATATTTGTGAATCTTTGTGCAATTCGTTCATGCAGCACCTGGCGGTTTGCCGGAGCGATGGCCAGGTTCGCCACAGTATAGGGCAATTGTGACCGGCCAGATGCGCCTGCATCAGCACTTTGCGCAGTTTGTTTCAGCCTGTGTTCAGTCATGGTCTGGCCACTGACGCGCCAGACTTCCAGCGCGCGGGTCAGACGCTGGGGATCATTGGGGTGAATGCGCGCCGCCGACACCGGATCCACCGCCGCCAACTGGTCGTGCAGGGCTTGCCAGCCAAGGCGTGCAGCCTCTTCTTCGAGTTCGGCACGCACCTGGGCATCGGCGGGCGGCATATCCGCCAGGCCTTCCTGCAAAGCCTTGTAGTAGAGCATCGTGCCGCCGACCAGCAACGGGATATTACCCCGCGCGGTGATCTCAGCCATGGCGGCCAGGGCGTCGGTACGGAAATCCGCAGCCGAATAGCTCTCGGCCGGGTCGATAATGTCGATCAAACGATGCGGATGCCGGGCCAACACGTCTTTCGAAGGCTTGGCCGTGCCGATGTCCATGTCCCGGTAAACCAGGGCAGAGTCCACACTGATCAGTTCGCACGGCAAGACCTTGGTCAGCTCGATGGCCAGGTCGGTCTTGCCGGCGGCCGTTGGGCCCATGAGGAAGATCGCGGGGGGCAAGGCACTCATCAGCGACCGCGCAGGAACAGTTTGTCCAGATCATCCAGGCCCATCTGGGTCCAGGTCGGGCGCCCATGGTTGCATTGGCCGCTGCGCTCGGTGTTTTCCATGTCGCGCAGCAGGCCGTTCATTTCCGGCAGGGCCAGGCGACGGTTGGCGCGGATGGCGCCGTGGCAGGCCATGGTGCCGAGCAGCTCGTTGATATGCGCCTGGATACGGTCGCTGGTGCCGTACTCCATCAGGTCGGCCAATACATCGGCTACCAGGCGGTTGGCCTCGGCTTGCTTGAGCAGCGCGGGAATCTGGCGGATCGCCAGGGTTTCCGGGCCCAGGCGTTGCAGTTCGAAGCCCAGCTTCTGGAACACGCCGTGGTGCTCTTCGGCGCAATCGGCTTCACGCTGGCTCACCGCCAGGGATTCCGGTACCAGTAATGGCTGGCCACTGAGCCCTTCACTGGCCATGGCGATCTTCAAGCGCTCGTACATGATGCGCTCGTGAGCCGCATGCATGTCCACCAGCACCAGGCCGTGGGCATTTTCCGCAAGGATGTAGATGCCCTTGAGCTGTGCCAGCGCGTAGCCCAACGGTGGAATATCACCGCCACCCTCGGGCAAGGCAACGGTGCCTGGCTCGGCACCCGGCAGCGGCGCGAAGAACTCACGATAAGCCGCCTGGGCCTCGGCCACCGGCACGGTCGATTGCGGGCGCGGTGTGTATTGATATTGATAACCGGCGCCGGCTCCCGCGTTGGGCGCCGTGTAATTGGGCTGCGGCTGCGGTGACTGCAGCAGATTAGCGGCGAGGCTCATTTCGCCCTGGGGGCCGAACTCACCGGCCTCAGGGCCGCTTGGGCGAACTACCGCCGTCACGATGGGCGCCGACAACTGATCATCCGGGCGCACATCGCCCAAGGCACGGTGCAAGGTGCCATACAGGAAATCATGCACCATGCGCCCATCACGGAAGCGCACTTCGTGCTTGGTCGGGTGCACGTTGACGTCGACCACCGAGGGATCGACCTCAAAAAACAGCACAAACGTCGGATGCCGCCCGTTGAACAACACGTCGCGGTACGCCTGGCGCACCGCATGGGCCACGAGCTTGTCGCGCACCGCCCGGCCATTCACGAAGAAATACTGCAAATCCGCCTGGCTGCGGGAGAAGGTCGGCAAACCGACCCACCCCCACAGGCGCAAGCCATTGCGTTCAATCTCTATCGGCAGCGCCTGCTCCAGGAAGCCACCACCGCACACCGCCGCCACCCGCCGAGCGCGCGCGGCGTCGTCATTGGCTTCGTGCAGGCTGAGGATGGTCTTGCCGTTGTGGCGCAGATGGAACGCCACGTCGAAACGCGCCAGGGCCAGACGCTTGATCACTTCCTGCAGGTGATCGAATTCGGTTTTTTCGGCCTTGAGGAACTTGCGCCGCGCCGGGGTGTTGAAGAACAGGTCGCGCACTTCCACCGAGGTGCCCACCGGATGGGCTGCCGGCTGGACCCGGGGCGCCATGTCGCGGCCCTCGGTTTCCACTTGCCAGGCCTGCTCGGCACCGCGTGTACGCGAGGTCAGGGTCAAGCGGGCCACGGAGCTGATGGAGGCCAGGGCCTCACCGCGAAAGCCCAGGCTCATCACCCGTTCAAGGTCCTCCAGATCGCGGATCTTGCTGGTGGCGTGACGGGCCAGGGCCAGCGGCAGGTCATCCGAAGAAATGCCGCTGCCATCGTCCCGCACCCGCAGCAGCTTGACGCCGCCCTGTTCCACGTCAACGTCGATGCGTTTGGCGCCGGAGTCGATGCTGTTTTCCAGCAGTTCCTTGATCACCGAGGCCGGGCGCTCGACCACCTCGCCCGCAGCGATCTGGTTAGCCAGGCGCGGGCTGAGCAATTCGATACGCGAGCCACTATTCAAAACAGATTCGCTCATTACTGCGCCGCCAATTCGGTGCCCGGGATGGTCAACACCTGGCCGATCTTCAGCTCATCGGTCTTCAGGTTGTTGGCGCTGCGCAAGGCGGCGGGCGTGACCTGGAAACGTACGGCCAACATGGCCACGGTGTCGCCGGGCTGCACGCGGTGGTCACGCGGGCCCTGGGCAATTTTGCCGGAATCACGCAACCAGGCGATGTAAGTGCCCGGTGGCGGGTTCTGTTGGAAGAACTGGCGCACGCCGGCACTGATCGAGCGCGCCAATGCTTGCTGGTGGCCGGCGCTGGCGAGCTTGGATGCCTCGTTGGCGTTGGAAATGAATCCGGTCTCGACCAGGATCGACGGGATATCCGGCGACTTCAGCACCATGAACCCGGCTTGCTCAACGCGCTGTTTGTGCAGCGACGTGACGCGACCGATGTTGCTCAGGACTTTCTGGCCGACGTTCAGGCTGGAGGTCAGCGAGGCGGTCATCGACAGGTCGAGCAGTACGCCGGCGAGCATTTTGTCCTTGTCGTCGAGAGACACGTTACCGGCCCCGCCGATCAGGTCGGAACGGTTTTCACTGTCGGCCAGCCAACGGGCGGTCTCGGACGTCGCACCGCGATCCGACAGGGCAAACACCGACGCACCGAAAGCGGCGGTGGAAGGTGCAGCGTCGGCGTGGATCGAGACGAACAGGTCTGCGCCTTTCTTACGTGCGATTTCAGTACGTCCACGCAACGGAATGAAGTAGTCGCCGGTACGGGTCAGTTCGGCGCGATACCCTTTCATGCCGTTGACCTGGCGTTGCAGTTCGCGGGCGATGGCCAGCACCACGTCTTTTTCATGTTGGCCGCGCGAACCGGAGGCGCCCGGGTCTTCGCCACCGTGGCCGGCGTCGATCACCACAATAATGTCGCGCTTGCCTGCCGGAGCGGGCGGCGGCGGTGGCAACTTGACCTGAGGTTGCGAGGGGTTGACCGGCACCGCAGGCACCGTCGCGACGCTGGGCGTCGGCACAGGCGGCGGCGCGGCATCGGCGGGGTTGTCGAACAGATCGACCACCAGGCGGTTGCCATATTGGGCGTTGGGGGCCAGGGAAAAGCTTTTTGGGGTGACCGCCTTTTTCAGGTCGATGACCACGCGCAGGTCGGTCGGCGTGCGCTGGGCCGAACGCATGGCGGTAATGGGTGTATTGGCGGTGGAGACTTTCAGCGGCGCGGCCAGGCTCGCACCGTTGATGTCGATCACCAGGCGATCGGGCGCCGTGAGGGTAAAGACGCTGTGCTGGACCGGGCCAGACAGGTCGAACACCAGTCGCGTGTTATCCGGCGCTCGCCACAGGCGCACACTTTTCACCTGTGAAGCAGCCAGAGCATTGACAGTCATTGCCGCAAGCAACACCCCCACGACAGCAACCAACGCGCGAAAGCGCATACCTAACCCCACCAATTATTTGAATTCCAGTGCCAAAGCGGCGCACCACGACTGGCCGCGCGCGCTCTGGGGCAACAACTTCAACTGACGTCCGTGCTCATGCGGCGTAATGGTAATGGTCATGTCCGGCTTTGGCAAAAAGCCTGTGCCTTTATTTGGCCACTCGATCAGGCATAACGCGTCTTCGTCGAAATAATCACGGATGCCCATGAATTCCAGCTCTTCAGGGTCCACCAAGCGATAGAGGTCGAAGTGGAAGGCGCGAATGTTACCGATCTCATAGGGTTCGACCAGTGTGAACGTCGGACTTTTTACCGCACCGGCATGCCCCAAACCGCGAATGATGCCTCGGGACAGTGTGGTCTTGCCCGCTCCCAGGTCGCCCTCGAGGAAGATCAGCCCTGCCCCGGCCGTGACCTGGGCAATGCGCTGGCCGAGGCCGACCATGGCCTCTTCATCCGCCAGGAAAAGAATTACTTCAGGCACGGCGACTGCTCCTCCAACAATTGACGAATGGCCGGTATCAGGTCACTGGCGGCGAGGCCGCGACCGAACGTGCCCTGGCGGTCCCCTGCCGTGGCGTGCAACCACACGGCCAGGCAGCTTGCCTCATAGCCGTGCATGCCCTGGGCCAGCAATGCACCGACGAGGCCGGCCAATACGTCACCCAGCCCCGCCGTCGCCATGGCGGGATGGCCCTGGTCACAGCGTGAAACACGACCGTCCGGACTTGCAATCAAGCTGCCGGCGCCCTTGAGGATAGTCACCGCATTGAATGTCTGGCTCAACGCGCGCGCCACCTTGAGGCGATCGGCCTGAACCTCGGCTGTCGAGATGCCCAACAGCCGTGCGGCTTCGCCTGGATGCGGGGTAATCACGCAGTTGGCCGGCAGGCTGACGCTGCCCGTCGCCAGTTGATTCAAGGCGTCGGCGTCCCAGACTTGCGGCTGGGGCGCGTTGGCGGCGACGGACAGCAGGCTTTTACCCCAGGATGCGTCACCCAGACCGGGCCCGATCACAATGACCGAGATCTTTTCCAGCAGGCCCATCAGCTGGTTGGCCGAATTCACACCCTTTGTCATCACTTCGGGCAGACGAGCCAGCGCGGCGGGAACATGCTCAACGCGTGTCGCCAGCGACACCATCCCCGCACCACTGCGCAAGGCACTTTCGGTACTGAGCAACGCTGCCCCGCCAAAGCCTCGGTCGCCGCCGATCACCAGCAGGTGGCCGAACTGGCCCTTATGAGCGTCCAGCGAACGCGCAGCCAGTTGCGGCAAGTGGCCCGGCAACAACAGCTGAACGTCGGTTATTTCGTGTTTTGTCTGAGGCATGCGTCTTCAAGCTCCGATGTCTGGCAGAATTATACGCATCTAACCTGTGGTTTCCCGTGTCTCATGCCCGCTATTACCTCCGATCTGCCTGCCCTTGCCCAATCGATCAAAGACTGGGGCCGCGAGCTGGGCTTCCAGCAAGTCGGCATCAGCGGCCTCGACCTGGCCGAGCATGAACAGCACCTGCAACGCTGGCTCGACGCGGGCTACCACGGCGAGATGGACTACATGGGCGCCCACGGCAGCAAACGCTCCCACCCCGAGGAGCTGGTGCCGGGCACCTTGCGCGTGGTGTCGCTGCGCATGGACTACCTGCCCGGCGACACCCAGATGGCGCAACTGCTGGCCCAGCCGGAAAAAGCCTATATCTCGCGCTACGCCCTGGGCCGCGATTATCACAAGCTGATCCGCAAGCGCGTGCAGCAACTGGCCGACCGTATCCAGGCGCAGATCGGGCCGTTCGGCTTTCGCGCTTTCGTCGACAGCGCACCGGTCCTGGAAAAAGCCATCGCCGAACAGGCCGGCCTCGGCTGGATCGGCAAAAACACCCTGGTACTCAATCGCAAGGCCGGCAGCTATTTCTTCCTGAGCGAACTGTTTGTCGATTTGCCATTGCCGGTGGACCCACCCCACGCCACCGAACATTGCGGCCGCTGTACCGCGTGCCTGGACATCTGCCCTACCAACGCCTTCGTCGGTCCCTACGTGCTGGATGCCCGGCGCTGCATTTCCTACCTGACCATCGAACTCAAGAGCGCAATCCCCGAGGACCTGCGCCCGCTGATCGGCAACCGCGTATTCGGCTGCGATGACTGTCAGATCGTTTGTCCGTGGAATCGTTTCGCCCGGCCCACCGCCGAAAGCGATTTCAAGCCACGGCACAATCTGGATAACGCGGAACTTGCCCAATTGTTTATGTGGGACGAGGATAAATTCCTCAGCAGCACCGAAGGCTCACCCTTGCGCCGCGCCGGTTACGAGCGCTGGCTGCGCAATTTGGCGGTGGGCCTGGGCAACGCGCCGTCGAGCATTGCGGTACTGGAAGCCTTGAAGGCGCGGCGCGATTACCCGTCGGAACTGGTGCGCGAACATGTGGAGTGGGCGCTCAAGCAACACGCCGCACGCTAGTGGACATCGTCGTTGTAGACGAACTTGGGCATTTCCCAGTGAAACCGGATCGCCAGCAGGCGCAGTAGAAAGCCGCTGAACAGGGTCAGCAGAATCGCCTGTTCGCTGGGCAATTGCAGATACAGGCACAGCAAGTAGAACCAGGCGGCCAGGAACGACACGCTGGCGTACAGCTCACGGCGGAAGATCAGCGGGATGTCGTTGCAGAAGATGTCTCGCAGGATGCCGCCAAATACGCCGGTAATCACGCCGCTGACCGACGCCACCAGCATGCCATGCCCCATTTCCAGGGCGGTCATGCAGCCGATCAGGGTGAATGCCACCAGGCCCAAAGCGTCCAGCGCCAGAAACAGCGAGCGCAGGCGGCGCATCAGCGGTGCGATAAAGATGGTCACCAGCGCGGCCACCGAGGTCAGCACCAGGTATTCCGGGTGTTTGACCCAAGTCAGTGGGTAGTGGCCCAACAGCACATCGCGCACCGACCCGCCACCCAGCGCCGTCACGCAGGCAATCAACACCACGCCGAACCAGTCCATGCCGCGTCGACCGGCGGACAAGGCGCCAGTCATGGCTTCGGCGGTGATGGCGATGAGGTAGAGCATCAGCAGCATGATGGCGATCCTTGCAGGGAGGCCGGCAGTCTAATCATTTGCAGATGGCACCAAAAGGGGGCAAGGATAATCGCCGTCCCGCCTCCCCTCCCGCACTTGGGTTTGCAAAACCATTCAAATGTGGGAGAGGGCTTGCCCCCGACAAGGGAGTGTCAGTCCATGCATCCGGGCCTGACACACGGCCATCGGGGGCAAGCCCACTCCCACATGTCCAGCGGTCGCGCCGATTTCAAGCCTTGATGAAGTGCTTGCGGTAATGCTGCAACTCGGCGATCGACTCGCGGATATCGTCCAGCGCCAGGTGGGTGCTGCCTTTGTGGAAGCTGTCTTTGACCTCCGGTGCCCAGCGCGCAGCCAGTTCCTTCAACGTGGACACATCCAGGTTGCGATAGTGGAAGTAGCTTTCCAGCCCTTTCATGTGCGTATAAAGGAAGCGACGGTCCTGGCAGATGCTGTTGCCACAGATCGGCGACTTGCCCCTGGGCACCCATTTCTCCAGGAAGGCGATGGTTTCGGCTTCGGCTTCGGCCATGCTGATGCGGCTGTCGCGTACCCGCTGGGTCAGGCCCGAGTTGCCATGGGTGCGGGTATTCCACTCATCCATGGTGGCGAGCACGGCATCGCTGTGGTGAATGGCGATCACCGGACCTTCGGCCAAGGTGTTGAGGTTGCTGTCGGTGACAATGGTCGCCATCTCGATGATGACGTCGGTGTCGGGGTTCAGACCGGTCATTTCCAGATCGATCCAAATCAGGTTCTGTGGGTTTTGCATGGCTTGATTCTCTTGGCACCTTGGCGTAGCTGCGCAGTTTAGCAGGCGGGGCCGTGCTAGACTCGCGACCGTTTTACCCAACTTTTGCATTATCGACACGGAACACCAATGGCCAAACGCCAGCTCAATCGTCGCCAAAACTGGCGCATCGAAAAGATTCAAGGTGAACGCGCAGCGCGCGCCGCCAAACGTGAATCCTCCGCCGTGGAAGCGCTCGAGGGCGGCGACCTGGGGCCCGAACAAACGGGCCTGGTGATCGCGCACTTCGGCGTGCAGGTCGAAGTCGAGGCGCTGGAAGGCGAACTCGCCGGCTCTGTGTCCCGCTGCCACCTGCGCGCCAACCTGCCTGCGCTGGTGACCGGCGACAAAGTCGTGTGGCGCGCCGGTAACCAGGGCATTGGCGTGATCGTCGCCCAGTTGCCACGCAGCACCGAACTGCGCCGCCCCGACAGCCGTGGCCAGCTCAAACCGGTGGCGGCCAACGTCGACATGATCGTGATTGTGTTCGCGCCGCTGCCCGAGCCCCACGCCAACCTGATCGACCGCTACCTCGTCGCCGCCGAGCATGCCGGTATTCGCCCGCTGCTGCTGCTGAACAAATTCGACTTGATCGACGAGCAGAACGCTCCGGCGCTCAATGCATTGCTGGCGGTCTACCGCACCCTGGGCTACCCGGTGCTGGAAGTGTCGGCCCATCACGGCAACGGCATGGAACAACTGCAACAGCAGTTGGACGGGCGTATCAGCGTGTTTGTCGGCCAGTCGGGTGTGGGCAAGTCGTCGCTGGTCAACAGCCTGCTGCCGGAAGTCGACACCCGCGTCGGTCCGCTGTCGGAGCTGTCCGGCCAGGGCACGCACACCACCACAACCGCACGGCTGTTCCACTTCCCAGGTGGCGGTGAGTTGATCGACTCCCCGGGTATCCGTGAATTCGGCCTCGGCCATGTCAGCCGCAGCGACGTGGAAGCGGGCTTCATCGAATTCAACGACCTGATCGGCACTTGCCGCTTCCGCGACTGCAAACACGACCGCGAGCCAGGCTGTGCATTGCTCAAGGCGCTGGAGGATGGCCGCGTGCAGCAACAGCGGATGAACAGCTATCGGTCGATTATTGCGAGCTTGCCTGAGAGCAGTTACTAAGTTGCCTCCACCTCTGTAGGAGCGGGCTTGCTCGCGAAGGCCCCAAGAGCAACGCGGGCATCCTGGATACCGGCGTTTTCGTTGACGTTTTTCGCGAGCAAGCTCGCTCCTACAACGAGACGGGCAGATACCACAAGGCCGCGATAATCGCGGCCTTGTGGTATTTAGAGCTTACGACCCCGGCACAGGCGCCGTCGGATCCTTCACCCCACCGTCATCAAACAGGTTCAGCTTTTGACGCAGCTCATGGGCCGGCAGCGGCTCCTGACCTGGCGGCAGCGCATTCGGGTCCGCAGGCACTTCACCGGGGGCGCCCTCGCCCTGTGCAGGCGGTGGCGGCGGCTGATCGCCCTCAATCGCTCGCTGGGCTTTTTTGGTCAGCACGACGATATCGATGCGCCGGTTGATCGGGTTGAACGGATCTTTCGGATCAAACAGCTGCGATGACGCAAAGCCCACCACCCGCGCCACTTGCGGGTCCGGATAGCTGCCGGCCACCAGCGCGCGGCGCGCGGCGTTGGCGCGGTTGGCCGAGAGTTCCCAGTTGCCGAAGTCGCCCTGCCCCGCATAGGGCTTGGCATCGGTATGGCCGCTGATGCTGATCTTGTTCGGCACCGCCTTGATGGTGTCGGCCATGGCCAGCAGGATATCTTCGAAGTACGGCTTCAAGCGCGCGCTGCCGGAATCGAACATCGGCCGGTTGGCGGCGTCGGTGATCTGGATACGCAAGCCTTCCGGGGTAATTTCGAAGGAAATCTGATCCTTGAATTTCAGCAGTTGCGGGTTTTCCTCGACCTTGTTCTGCAGCTCTTGCAGCAACAGCTCCAGGCGCTCTTTCTCGACCTGTTCGGCCATGCTTTCGACCCTATCGCGCTCGATCGGGATTTTTTCCTGGGGCGATTCAGTCTGCACTTCCGGATTGATGGTGCGCTCCGGCGCCAGTTGCGGCGAGCCGCCCAGGTCGATCACGAAGGGCGTACCACTTTCCGAAAAACCAATCGGGTCCTTGAAGTAACCCGCAATGGCGATCTTCTGTTCAGGGGTGGCGGTGGACATCAGCCACAGCACCAGGAAGAACGCCATCATTGCCGTGGCGAAGTCGGCAAAGGCGATTTTCCAGGCACCACCATGGTGCCCCGCAGCGAAGCGCTTGACGCGCTTGATGATGATCGGCTGGTTGTTTTCCATGGCTTAGCGACCGCGAACCGCTTGTTCCAGCTCGGAGAAACTTGGGCGATGTTTCGGGTACAGCACCTTGCGCCCGAACTCCACGGCCAACGACGGCGGCATGCCCGACGCGGACGCCACCAGGCACGCCTTGATCGCTTCGTAGAGGTTGATTTCTTCCTTGGCGTCATGCGCCAGGGAGGTGGCGAGCGGGCCGAAGAAACCGTAGGCCGCGAGAATACCGAAGAAGGTACCCACCAGCGCCGCACCGACGTGCATGCCGATGGCCGCCTGATCGCCCTCACCCAGGGAGGCCATGGTCACCACGATACCCAGTACCGCCGCGACGATACCGAAACCAGGCATGCCGTCGGCGATGCCGGTCACGGCGTGGGAAGGATGTTCCAGTTCTTCCTTGAGGCTGAACAGCTCCATGTCGAACAGGCCTTCGAGCTCATGGGGCGCCATGTTGCCGGAGGACATGATGCGCAGGTAATCGCAGATATAGGCAGTCATGCGCTCGTCCTTGAGCACGGCCGGGTACTTGGCGAAGATCGGGCTGGCGGCGGCGTCTTCGATATCCCCTTCAATGGCCATCATGCCTTCGCGGCGGCTCTTGTTGAGGATTTCGTAGACCAGCCCCAGCACTTCCAGATAAAACGTGTGGGAGAAGCGCGAACTGAACATGCCCAGCGACTTCTTGATCACGTGCATGGTCATGTAGCCGGGGTTGGCCTGCAAGAAAGCGCCAAAGGCGGCGCCGCCAATAATCAACACTTCGAAAGGCTGAATCAGCGCGGCAATCTTACCGTGGGACAGGACGTACCCACCGAGCACACTTGCGATGACGACAATGATGCCGATAATTTTAGCCATAGGGGATCTGTACTTGCGCCGTCGGGTTCATGGACATAGTGGGTGCAGCTGAAAAACTCTTGTTCTACTTATCGGCAAAACTGCGCCAGACTATAGCCCGTTAAGGCGAAAAGCCAATTCAGCCCGTTACGGGTGTGTTGAACACATATGATGATCGCGCCCCAATCATGGCTAATGAAACGACAGTCCCAACTGCAAAACCCGCCACCCTCGCCGCCTGGATCAAGTGCCTGGACGACGTGCTGCTGCCCGTTCCCCAGGCCAGCCACGAGCGGGTGTGCAAAGCCATCCGCGACAGTCGCAGCTCATTGAGGGACATCGCCGAGCTGATGCAAGACAGCCCGGCCCTGGTGCTCAGCGTGATGCGCGAGGCCAACAGCCACACCCACGGCAGCCTGGCGGAACCGGCGGAAAACCTCGAAGTGGCGCTCAATCGCCTCGGCCTTAAACGCGCCGAAGAACTGCTGGTGCGCCTGCCGTCGGTGCCGGCCCGTGAGATTCCCGTCGCGCTGCGTCAACTGCTGCTGGTCAGCCAGCACGCTTCCCAGCAAGCCAACGGCCTGTTCGGCAGCCGCCTGGCGCGCCTGTGGCAGGACATCCATTGGGGCAGCCTGCTGTTTCTGTCACCGTTGTGGCCGATGGCCGTGGCCTACCCCAAGCTGCTTGAGGAATGGGAGCTGCGGGTGATCCACAAGGGTGAGTCGGCGCGCCAGGTCGAGCAGCACGTGTTCGGCGTGCGCCTGCTGGACCTGTGCCTTGGCCTGACTGCGGCGTGGCACCTGCCGATCTGGGTATCCCAGGGCTATAACCTGCTGCTGGGCGAGCGGCGTCTGCTGGTCAAGGCATTGCGTATCGCCCGCGAAGACGACCCGCTGCGCCACCAGCAATTACTCGACGCCGAACCCAACCTGCGCCGCTGGCTGAATCAGCCGGCCAACACGGTGCTGTTGGCCAACGGCCTGGCGCTGTCGGCGCAGGAGTCCTGGACCTGCCCGCACACCGAGCGCTGGCAATACCTCACTGCGCTGTACCTGCAGGAGCCACTGGGCGATGTGCAGCAGCAGGTTCACCAGCAAGCGGTCACCAGCGCCCGCAGCACTTTGATGCCTGATCTCTGGCACCCGGCCCTGTCGCTGATCTGGCCGTGGCACGTGCAAAAGGTCCATCGTGGCCTGCTGCCCGCGCCGCCGCCCACGGCCGAAGCACTGGCACTGTGGCGCAACCGTTGCACGGAGCTGCTGGTCGAACCGAGCCGCTTTGCCAATGCGATGCACCTGACCACGTGCGCCAAGGAAGCCCTGGTCGCCAGCGGCATGCAGCGCGTATTGCTGTTCATGGCGGATCGCGCCTTGAGCACCTTGCGCGTGCATCAGGCCGATGGCTTGCCGAAGGACGCTGCCAACCTGAGCCTGGATGTGGTCAACAGTACATTGCTGCAACGCTTGCTGGAAAAGTCCGCCCAGGTGCGTCTCGGTCCTGACAACCATGCGCAGTTCGCCGCCCTGCTGCCACCGATCCTGCGCCGCCTGTTTACCGGCGAGCACCTGCTGTTGCGCTCGCTGAGCTGTAATGGCCGCGTAGTCATGCTGATGGTGGCTGACCAGGGTGGCGGGCCGTTCTCGGAAACCACCGTGCAAGCCTTTGGCAAAACCGCGCAATGCGTCGAGAAAGCCCTGCATAGCTTTACCAACCGCAGCGCCTGATGCTTGCGCTACAATCGCCCTCCTTTATCGCCAACATTTGTGCCCAGGAGACCTCACATGCCTGACTTCTCTGGCTTGCCGCTGGTGATCGAATCCAGCGACCTGCAAGGTCGCCTTGATGCCGAACACCTGATTCTGGTGGACCTCACCAGTGCCGCCCTCTACGCCGAAGGGCATATCCCCGGCGCGCATTTCGTTGACCCCAAGCGCACCCAGTTGGGCCAACCGCCCGCACCGGGCCTGCTGCCGCACAAGGCTGACCTGGAAAAGCTGTTCGGCGAGCTGGGCCACACACCCGATGCCACCTATGTGGTGTATGACGACGAAGGCGGCGGTTGGGCCGGGCGTTTTATCTGGATGCTCGACGTGATCGGCCATCAGAAATACCACTACCTCGACGGCGGCCTGCTGGCGTGGCTGGACGAGAAACACCCGGTGTCCACCGAGGTGCCCACCCCCGCTGGCGGTCCGGTCAGCCTCACCTTGCACGACGGCCCCACCGCCACCCGCGAATACCTGCAAAGCCGGCTCGGCGCGGCCGACCTGGGTATCTGGGACGCACGCGGCCCGCTGGAGTACTCCGGCGAAAAAGTCCTCGCGGCCAAAGCCGGGCACATCCCCGGCGCCGTGAACTTCGAGTGGACCGCCGGGATGGACAAAGCGCGCAGCCTGCGCATCCGCCGCGACATGCCGCAAATCCTCGAAGACCTCGGGCTGACCCGCGATAAAGAAATCATCACCCACTGCCAGACTCACCACCGCTCTGGCTTCACCTACCTGGTGGCCAAGGCGCTCGGTTACCCACGAGTCAAAGGTTATGCCGGTTCCTGGGGCGAATGGGGCAACCACCCCGACACCCCCGTTGAGATTTAAGGTTTAAGGACAGTTATGAAAAAGCAGTTGTTTATCCTCAGCCAGTACTTGCTGCCACACCACTTGCTCTCGCGCCTGGCCGGCTGCATTGCCGAGTGCCGCGTGCGCTGGTTCAAGAATGCCTTCACCCGTTGGTTCGCCAAGCGTTACCAGGTGGACATGTCCCAGGCGCTGGTTGAAGACCTGACCGCCTATGAGCACTTCAATGCCTTCTTCACCCGCGCACTGAAAGACGGCGCGCGCCCACTGGATCAAACGCCGGGCGCCGTACTGAGCCCGGCCGACGGTGCCGTCAGCCAGCTCGGCCCGATCGAGCATGGCCGTGTATTCCAGGCCAAGGGCCACAGCTTCAGCGTGCTGGAATTGCTGGGCGGCGACGCTGCGCTGGCTGCGCCGTTCATGGGCGGCGACTTCGCCACCATCTATCTGTCGCCCAAGGACTACCACCGGGTGCACATGCCACTGGCCGGTACCTTGCGCGAGATGGTCTATGTGCCAGGGCGGATTTTCTCGGTGAACCAGACCACCGCCGAGAACGTACCGGAACTGTTTGCGCGTAACGAGCGGGTTGTCTGCCTGTTCGACACCGAACGCGGCCCGATGGCCGTGGTGTTGGTGGGCGCGATGATCGTGGCATCGATTGAGACAGTGTGGGCCGGGCTGGTAACGCCGCCCAAGCGTGAACTGAAAACCTTCCGTTACGACGAAGCTGCCCGTGCGCCGATCCATCTGGAAAAAGGCGCTGAACTGGGTCGCTTCAAGCTGGGTTCGACCGCTATCGTGCTGTTCGGGCCGGATCAGGTGAAATGGACCGAAGCGTTGCTGGCGGGCTCACCCGTACAGATGGGCCAGGGCATCGCAACACCCAAGGCCTGACGCTGAACCAAATGTGGGAGGGGGCTTGCCCCCGATAGCAGTAGTCCAGTCAGAGCTGTATTGACTGACCCACCGCCATCGGGAGCAAGCCCCCTCCCACATTTTTGCCCGTATTTCTTCAGCTAGAGCTGGCCGTCACGGTCGCGCAAGCCCAGCAGATACAGCACCCCATCCAACCCCAAGGTCGAAATCGCCTGCTTGGCCGATTGCTTGACCAACGGCTTGGCGCGGAATGCCACACCCAGCCCGGCAATCGCCAGCATCGGCAAGTCGTTCGCGCCGTCGCCGACCGCAATGGTCTGTTCCAGGCGCAAGCCTTCTTTATGCGCCAGTTCCTTGAGCAGGTCCGCCTTGCGTTGTGCGTCGACAATTGGCTCCACCGCCACGCCGGTCACTTTGCCATCCACCACTTCCAGCTCGTTGGCAAACACGTAGTCAATGCCCAGCTTGGCCTGCAGTTGCTTGGCAAAATAGGTGAAGCCGCCGGACAAGATGGCCGTTTTGTAGCCCAGGCGCTTGAGTTCGGCGAACAGGGTTTCGGCGCCTTCGGTCAGGCGCAGGGAAGCGCCGATGGAGTCGAGCACGCTCACGTCCAGGCCCTTGAGCAGCGCCAGGCGTTCCTTGAAACTGGCGCGAAAATCCAGTTCGCCGGCCATCGCCCGCTCGGTAATCTCGCTGACCTGCTCGCCCACACCCGCCGCTTTGGCGAGTTCGTCGATGACTTCGGCTTCGATCAGGGTCGAGTCCATGTCGAACACCGCCAAACGACGGTTGCGCCGGAACAGCGAATCCTCCTGGAAGGCGATGTCGACATTCAGCTCCTGGGCCACGCTCAGGAATTCGGCGCGCAGCGCTTGCGCATCGGCCGGCTCCCCGCGCACCGAAAACTCGATGCAGCCCTTGCCCTTGTCCGCCGGCGTGTCCAGCGGCATACGCCCCGACAGGCGGTCGATATGGTCGATGTTCAAACCGTAATGCGCCGTGATCGAGCTGACGCGCTGCAATTGTTCGGCCGTGACCTTGCGGGTGAGCAACGTCACGATATGGCGTTTTTTGCCCTGGCCTTCGACCCAATGCTGGTAATCGGCTTCGGACACCGGCGTGAAGCGCACCTGCTGATCGAGTTTGTAGGCCGTAAACAGGATGTCTTTGAGCACCGAGGATGCCTGTTCGGTGCTGGGAATTTCCACCAGGATGCCGAACGACAGGGTGTCGTGGATCACCGCCTGGCCGATGTCGAGAATGTTCACACCACCCTGGGCCAGAACACCGGTAATGGCAGCGGTGAGACCCGGTCGGTCAAGACCTGTGATGTTGATCAGGACAATTTCGCGCAAAGCGCACCCCCAGGCTGGAAAAAAACCGCATTCTACCCACTTTCAGTGACCATCGGGCACAGCCAGCGCTTTGCCGGTCATGGGCCTGTCGCTATACTGCGCGTCAACTTCACGGACCAAGAGCCGAGCGCAAGTGAACCGGCCCACGCCAGTAAAAACCGATAACTTCTTCCTGCTGATCTTCCGGGCACTGCGCCACCGCCGTGTACCGATCGCATTACGCATCGCCAGCCATAACGTGATCCTGGTCGCTCTGGCCCTGGTGATCTACGCCTGCGTGATGGGTTTGCAATTCAAGCAGGCCATGCATGAGCAAGCCGACGCCCTGGGCGAGAGCCTGACCACCCAGACTGCCACCTCGGCGACTGAGTTGCTGGTGTCCAACGACATTCTCAGCCTCAACGTGCTGCTCAACAACCTGACCAAGAACCCGTTGGTGGCCCACGCCGCTATCTATAGCGTGGACAACCGGATCATGGCCGAAGCCGGGCAGCGCCCGAAAAACGGCCTGCTGGGCGAAGCCGAGGGCCTGTACCAGAGCAATATCACTTTTCAGGATGTGAAAGCCGGCCAGTTGCGCATCAGCCTGGACATGCAACAGTTCCAGCAACCGATGACCATCAGCCTGCAGAGCATGGGCATCCTGAGCGCGATCCTGTTGGCCCTGGCCCTGGCCTTGAGCCTGCGCCTGGGGCGGCATATCTCCACGCCGTTGATGCAACTGCGCATCTGGCTGCGCGATATCGACGAACATACCCCGGCCACCGACCGCCAGGACGAAATCGGCGACCTCGCGCGCCAGCTGCATGCCAGCTTCGCCCCGGAGCCGACTGTACCTGAGGTTGAACCTGAGCCTGAGTACGACGACGCCGACTACAACGATGAGCCTGAGTTTGAAGTGCGTGACCTGCGTGACCCAGGCTTCGACGAAAGCGCTCCGGTGGCGGGTTTGAAGCCTGCGCCGCGACATGTAGTCAAGGCCGAAGAAGACGAGCTGGACGACGAAGACCCGTTCGCCGACCTGCGCGATACCGCCGATACCGCGCCCGCAGTAGCGCCGAAACCGCTTGCGGCCAACAGCACCGAGCCCCAGTACAGCGCCGTACTCGCCGTGCAGCTGGGCGCCCAGGACCAACTGCGCCGCCTGCCCCGCGCCCGCTTGACGGAATTGCTGGAACGCTACCGCGACTGTCTCGACCAAGCCGCCTCGCTCTACCAGAGCGAACTGCACACCCTGAACGATGGCAGCACGTTGATGCTGTTCCACAGCGAAGACAGCGGCGAAGACTACCTGACCAACGCCATCTGCTGCGGCGAGTTGCTGCGCGCCCTGGGCCATGCCTTGCAGATCGAAGTGGCGGACAGCGGCATTACGTTGCAATTGCAGTTGGGCCTGACGGTGGGCGATGGCCTGTTCGGCATCAGCCAGATCGACCTCTTGCTGACCGAGATTGCCCAGGACGCCCTGGCCTTGTCGCAGCACAGCCGCAACCTGCTGCTGGTGGAGCGCAAGATCAGTGAAGACACGCTCATCCGCCAGCGCGCACGCATCCGCCCGATTGCCAGCCCTGAGGGCGCCAGCTGTGTGGAGCGCCTGATGGAGCCGTATCCGTCGATGCTGGAGCGCCAACTTGCGCGCATGCATGAGACCCGCAACAAGAATTGAAGAACACCGCTAAACCCAATGTGGGAGGGGGCTTGCCCCCGATAGCGGTAGTCCAGTCAGAGATGCATTAACTGACCCACCGTCATCGGGGGCAAGCCCCCTCCCACATTTGATGTGGGGTGCAGCTTAAATTGCAGCGCAAACAAAAGGCCCGCTTACTCAGCGGGCCTTTTGTTTGTCTGGCATTCAGATCAAAACCTGAACACTTCCAGATCCGTACGAATCGGGGTTGCCATCGGCATCTTCGGCTTTTCCGGCGTTGCGGGCTTGGCCTGCGCCGGCGCCTGCTTGCGCGGTGCCTCGGCAATCGGCGGCTGGTTGGCCAGCGGCTTGAGCGCCACCGACAACTGCTGCGCCAAGTGCTGCAACAGTACGCCCTGGGCCTGGACCTGGGACGCCGTGGTGCCGGCATGTTCTTCCTGCAGGTGCACGATACGGTTGTCCCGTACTTGCCCGCGACGGTCGATCAAGCGCCACTGTGCATCCAGGATCGCCGGTTGCGACTTCCCGGAGTCAAGCCGCGTGATAGTCAGCAACACCTGCACATCCGGGGAGAACCCGGATGGGCCTGGCGCCAGGACCACGCGCTGGCTGTCCAACTGACCGGCCACCTGACGCAACATCAATTGATTGATATCGGAAGAAAGGCTGCCCGCCCAACGACCATCCGTGGAACCTTGCAGGCTTCCGTCGTTCTGACGTTGGAGCAGGGTTTCGCGTTGCAGGTAATCAGCAACGATAACCGGACCCAGCAGGACCGCCATGCCGGCGGTTTGTGCCGGCTGAGCCGGACTTCCGCTGTCCAGCTGGTACAGCGACACCGGCTGGTGCGTGCTGCAACCCGCCAGCCCCAACAGGCCAGCGAGCATCAAAAATAAAGGAAGGCGTGGAGCAGTCATCATCCCATCCAGGTGGCTGCCACAAGGCGAACCACAATGTAATACTAAAAATAACCTAAACACGCTCGGCCACGCCGGCGCTGGAAAGGCCATATCATCCGTGAATATGCGCCATGACTCCAGCGCCAAAGCGTCGATCTACGCGTTAAATCGTAGATCGAGGCCTCTAGTTCGCCTTAAGCAGGCGTTTCCACCAACAAAGCATCCACTCGCTGGAAGCCCCGAGGCAGTTTGTTGCCGCGTCGACCGCGTTCGCCCTTGTAGTGCTCAAGGTCGTCAGGGCGCAGCGACAGCGTGCGCTTGCCGGCTTGAAGCACCAGCGTAGCGCCTTCGGGGATGACGGCGATGTCGGTCACGTACTCTTCGCGACTGGCCACCCGCTCTCCCGGGATACCAATGATCTTGTTGCCCTTGCCCTTGCCCAGCTGCGGCAGGTCGCTGATCTTGAACACCAGCAAACGCCCTTCGGTGGTCACCGAGGCCAGCCAGTTGTGCTCACGATCCTCCACCGGGCGCGGCAGGATCACCTTGGCATTGTTCGGCAGGCTCAGCAGCGCCTTGCCCGCTTTGTTCTTGGCCTGCAGGTCTTCACCCTTGACCACGAATCCGTAACCGGCGTCGGAAGCGATGACATACAACGAATCATCGTCCGGCAGCAGCACGCACTCGAAATTCGCCCCCGGTGGCGGCGTGAGGCGCCCGGTCAGCGGCTCGCCCTGCCCTCGTGCGGAAGGCAGCGTGTGGGCCGGCACCGAATAACTGCGCCCCGTAGAATCAATAAACACTGCAAATTGGTTGGAGCGCCCAGCCGCCGCAGTCTTGAAGCCATCACCGGCCTTGTACGAAAGACCGGTGGCGTCAATATCATGCCCTTTGGCGGAGCGAACCCAACCCTTTTCCGACAGAACGACGGTAATTTTCTCGTTGGGCAACAGCTCGGTTTCTGTCAGAGCTTTCGCTTCAGCACGCTCGACAATTGGCGACCTGCGGTCATCGCCGTAGGTTTCGGCGTCCTTGATCAGTTCGCTGCGCACCAGCTTCTTGAGCTTGGCTTCACTGCCCAGCAGCGCTTGCAGCTTGGCTTGTTCCTTGAGCAATGCGTCCTGCTCGTCGCGCAGCTTCATTTCTTCCAGTCGCGCCAACTGGCGCAAGCGGGTGTCGAGGATGTAGTCAGCCTGGATTTCGCTCAGTTCGAAACGCGCGATCAACTCGGCCTTCGGGTGCTCGGCGGTGCGGATGATATGGATCACTTCATCCAGGTTGAGGTAAGCGATCAACAAGCCGTCCAACAGGTGCAGGCGGCGCTCGACCTTATCCAGGCGGAATTGCAGGCGGCGGCGCACGGTCTGCACGCGGAACTCCAGCCATTCCACCAGCAGATTGCGCAGGTTCTTGAGCTGCGGCTTGCCGTCCAGGCCGATGATGTTGACGTTGACCCGGTAGCTGGACTCCAGGTCGGTGCTGGCAAACAGATGCTGCATCAGCACTTCATGATCCACCCGGCTGTTGGTCGGGATGATTACGATGCGGCACGGGTTCTCGTGGTCGGACTCATCGCGCAAGTCGGCGACCTGCGGCAGTTTCGACGGCTTGGCCTGCATCAACGCGGCGATCTGCTCCAGCACTTTGGCGCCGGACACCTGATGCGGCAACGCGGTCACGATAATGTCGCCGTCTTCGACGTGATACACCGCGCGCATACGCACCGAGCCCTTGCCGGTTTGGTACATTTTCAGCAGGTCGGCGCGCGGCGTGATGATTTCCGCTTCGGTCGGGTAGTCCGGGCCCTGGATATGCTCACACAGCTGCTCGACCGTGGCTTTGGGCTCATCCAGCAGACGAACGCAGGCGGAGGCGACTTCGCGCAGGTTGTGCGGCGGCACGTCGGTGGCCATGCCGACCGCAATGCCAGTGGTGCCATTGAGCAGGATGTTCGGCAAACGTGCCGGCAATACCAGGGGTTCGTCGAGGGTGCCGTCAAAGTTGGGCCCCCAGTTCGCGGTGCCCTGGCCCAGCTCGCTGAGCAGAACTTCGGAGTAGCGCGACAGACGCGCCTCGGTGTAACGCATGGCGGCGAAGGACTTGGGATCATCCGGCGCACCCCAGTTACCCTGGCCGTCGACCAGGGTGTAACGGTAGCTGAACGGCTGGGCCATCAGCACCATGGCTTCATAGCACGCCGAATCGCCGTGGGGGTGGAACTTGCCGAGCACGTCACCGACGGTACGCGCCGACTTCTTGTGCTTGGAGTCGGCGTCCAGGCCCAACTCACTCATGGCGTAGATAATGCGCCGTTGTACTGGCTTCAGGCCGTCGCCGATATGCGGCAGGGCACGGTCCATGATCACGTACATGGAGTAGTTGAGGTAGGCATTTTCGGTGAAGTCAGCCAGCGATCGGCGTTCTACGCCATCTAAGCTGTCTGCGAGGATGTCACTCATGCGGGCCTCATCATTGGGTAAGGCGCAGCGGAACTGCCGCTGCGCTGATTCAATTCAAAAAAGTCGCGGCTCATGGCTGGGCACTCCAGCCACCGGCCGGCGCGGCGAAACGATAGACCACCGGGCGCTTTTCACCGTCGGCACGTGCGCCAAAATTATTGTCGATGCCAATCCAGGCGCCGTCGGCGTCCACCACCAGGGCTTCGGCCAGGCCATAGGGCTGGGGGTAACGCCGTTCGGGCGTCAGCGTGTCGTCGGCAAACGACCAGCACAGCTCAACCTTGGCCGTCACCGTATCGCGTCGGCAAATCTGGAACGCATTGCGCTCCAGGGTAAACAGCTTGCCGTCGAACAGCGCCAGGTCGGCAAAATCCTTGGACACGGCTTTGGCGTTGGTGAACTGCGCCGGCTGCACTTCCAGCCCGGCCTCGCTCAACAATACGCAAGCGCCCTCGCAATCCCACACGCTCTGCCCGCGCTTGATCGAGATCAGGCCACGGCGCTCACGCTCGGCGGCCAGCCAGATCTGATTGCCTTGCGGGTTCACCGTCAGGCCCTCGAACAACGCATTGAAGTGCAGCAACATGCCGCTGGCCCGCGCCTCGCGCACCATGCCCGGGGCGATTTTCAACCACTCGGGCGCACCGGCTGCCGGTACCTGCAACACCGCCGCATGGGCTTCGCTGACGATGTAACGGTTGCCTGCGGCATCACAGCTGATCCCTTCGAAATCCAGGTCCCCACCGCGAATGAACGAAGCCGCCGTGGTGCGCGAGCGCAGCCCCCACGGCAGGCCGGATTCGGGCACGGGGGGGACATCGATCTTCAATACCTCGGCGTTCCAGGTCGGCTCGCGGGTGTCCAGACGATAAATCTGCTCATCATCACGGTCCGATACCGTCCACAGGTCCTTGCCGCACAGCGCCAGGCCCGACAGGTTGCCGCCGCGCATGCCGTCTACCGGATGTTCCGACACCCGCTTGAGCTCAGCCACGGGCGCGGCAGCCACATCGGTGGTCGCCAACCCGCACACCATCAGGATCGCCAGGGCGACGCCTGTGCGCATCAGCCCAGCACCTCGGCCAGGTTGCCCTTGGATTCGAGCCAGGCTTTGCGATCCGGCGCACGCTTTTTCGCCAGCAGCATGTCCATCATTTCCGAGGTACCGGCGAAGTCTTCCAGGGTCAACTGCACCAGACGCCGGGTGTTCGGGTCCATGGTGGTTTCGCGCAATTGCGGCGGGTTCATTTCACCCAGGCCCTTGAATCGCGTGACCTGCGGCTTGCCGCGCTTCTTCTCGGCCACCAGGCGGTCGAGGATGCCATCGCGTTCGGCTTCGTCCAGGGCGTAGAAAATCTCCTTGCCCAGGTCGATGCGGTACAGCGGCGGCATGGCGACGTAGACGTGACCGGCATCCACCAGCGGGCGGAAGTGCTGCACGAACAACGCGCACAGCAAGGTGGCAATGTGCAGACCATCGGAGTCGGCGTCGGCCAGGATGCAGATCTTGCCGTAGCGCAACTGGCTCATGTCCGCCGCGCCAGGGTCGACCCCAATGGCCACGGCGATGTTATGTACTTCCTGGCTCGCGAGGACTTCGCTGCCATCGACTTCCCAGGTGTTGAGGATCTTGCCGCGCAACGGCAGGATCGCCTGGAACTCCTTGTCCCGCGCTTGCTTGGCGGAGCCGCCAGCGGAATCCCCTTCCACCAGGAACAGCTCGGAGCGCATCGGGTCCTGCCCGGCGCAGTCGGCCAGCTTGCCGGGCAATGCCGGGCCCTGGGTGATGCGTTTGCGCTCGACCTTCTTGCTGGCCTTGAGGCGACGACCGGCGTTGTTGATCGCCAGCTCCGCCAGGGCCAGGCCCAACTCCGGGTGCTCGTTGAGCCACAGGCTGAAAGCGTCCTTGACCACACCGGAAACAAACGCCGCTGCTTCGCGGGAGGACAGGCGCTCCTTGGTCTGACCGGAGAACTGCGGCTCCTGCATTTTCATCGACAGCACGAACGCGATGCGCTCCCACACGTCTTCCGGCGCCAGCTTCACGCCGCGCGGCAGCAGGCTGCGGTATTCGCAGAATTCGCGCATGGCGTCCAGCAAGCCCTGGCGCAAGCCGTTGACGTGGGTGCCGCCCTGGGCGGTGGGAATCAGGTTGACGTAGCTTTCCTGCACGCTGTCGCCGCCCTCGGGCAACCACAACAGCGCCCAGTCGACGGCTTCCTTGTTACCGGCCAGGCTGCCGCAGAACGGCGCGTTGGGCAGGCGCTCGAAGTCGCTGACCGAATCTTCCAGGTAAGAGCGCAGGCCGTCTTCGTAGTGCCACTCGACCTTTTCGCCAGTGCCTTTGTCTTCAAAGCTCACCAACAGGCCCGGGCACAGCACGGCCTTGGCCTTGAGCACATGTTTGAGACGGCTGATGGAGAATTTCGGCGAATCGAAGTATTTCGGGTCCGGCGCGAAGTACACGCTGGTACCGGTATTGCGCTTGCCGACGCTGCCGATTACTTCGAGGTCGGTGGCTTTGTAGCCATCGGCGAAGGTCATCTGATATTCGTTGCCGTCGCGCTTGACCTTGACCCTGACCTGCGTGGACAAGGCATTGACCACGGAAATACCCACGCCGTGCAAACCGCCGGAGAACTGGTAGTTCTTGTTGGAGAACTTGCCGCCGGCGTGCAGTTTGGTGAGGATCAGCTCGACGCCCGACACACCCTCTTCGGGGTGAATGTCCACCGGCATGCCGCGACCGTCGTCGGACACTTCCAGGGAGTGGTCGGCGTGGAGAATGACCTGCACCGACTTGGCGTGCCCGGCCAAGGCTTCGTCGACGCTGTTGTCGATGACTTCCTGGGCAAGGTGGTTCGGCCGACTGGTGTCGGTGTACATGCCGGGGCGTTTGCGCACCGGGTCGAGGCCCGAGAGGACTTCGATGGCGTCGGCGTTATAAGAGCTAGCGCTGGGAGTGGCCATGGGGTCTCGTCGTGAGTCGTTCGATTAAAAAGTGACCTGCGATTTTTACAGTGACGAAAAATCGAAGGATTGATACTGATCAGCGCCAATGCCGGCAAAGCACAGCAGTGCCGGCAATTGCTGGGCGAACCCTTGGTAACCGTGGTCGCCACCGGCCTGGATGCGCAAGGCACAGGCACGGTAATACTGCTGGGCCAGGCGATAATCCAGGGTTTCGTCCCCGGTCTGCAACCACACCTGATAACGCGCGGCGTCCTGAGGGGCCGGTACTTCCAGCTCGGCCAACGCCGTGACGTGGTCGAGGGTCAACTCCCAGCTTTCATCGGTGTAGAGGTTCTTCTGGGTCCCCAGGTAGCCGTCAAACATCCGATGGGGGCTGACCGCCGGGTTGACCAGCAGCGCCTTGAGGCCATGGCGTTCGGCAAGATGGGTTGCATAGTAGCCGCCCAATGAACTGCCGACCAGCAGCGGCCTGCCCAGTTCTGCGATGGCCTCCTCCAATTGAGGAATCGCCTGACGCGGATGGTGATGCAGCGCCGGAACACGTAACTGCTCGGACAGGCCAAGCTTGCCCATCACGGTGATCAACTGGCTGGCCTTGTTGGAGGCCGGCGCACTGTTGAAACCGTGGATATAAAGGATCGAAGCAGACATGCCGGGCTCTCCGTGACTCAGGCCAAAGAGGCGCAGTTTACAGGGATCGGGGGCCTGTGTGAGAACCCATGTGGGAGGGGGCTTGCCGCCGATGGCTGAGTGTCAGTCAGCACATGTGGCAGCTGACACACCGCAATCGGGGGCAAGCCCCCTCCCACATTTTTGCTCAGTGTTTACAGCTATTAATAGCCGTTGCTGCCGTAGTCGACGGTAAAGGCGAAATCCTTGACCCGCTCCACCCCGGTCTCCAACCGCCCGTCGGCATGCAAGCGCAGCCAGCGATAGCCTGGGGCCTGGTCGCTGACCTGGAAGTCCTCACTGCCCGGCGCGAACTGGATGCAGGTGGACGGCGACGCCAGCAGGCGCACGCCGTTGCGCTCGCTGTCGATTTCCTGGTGCACATGCCCCCACAAAACGGCTTTCACTTGGGGGAACCGGTCAAGCACGGCAAACAGCGCGTCCGGATTGCGCAGGCCGATAGGCTCCATCCAGGCGCAGCCGATCGACACCGGGTGATGATGCAGGCACACCAGATGATGCCGGTTCGGTGCTTCACTCAAGGCCTGGACCAGCAGTTGCAGCTGCTGGTCCTGCAAATAGCCGGGCACGGAACCGGGTACGGCGGAGTCCAGCAGGGTGATGCGCCAGTTGCCCACGTCAACCACCGGCTCCAGCAGGTCGCTGTGCACGGCAGCGCTCGCCATGATCTGCGGCTCATCGTGGTTGCCGGGAAGCCAGCGCGCGGGAGCGCCTATAGGCGCAGTCATGTCGCGAAATTGCCGGTATGACGCCAGTGTGCCGTCCTGGGACAGATCCCCCGTGGCCAGCACCAGATCGACAGACGGCTGCTGTTCGCGCACAAGATCAATCACCCGCTGCAGGCTGTCACGGGTATTCATGCCCAGCAACGTGACGTCTGCCTCGGCAAACAAATGGCTGTCGGACAGTTGCACCAACAGCGCAGCGTCGGGGTTCATGGCGGATACGCTCGGCAAGGCGCTCTCCCTAGCGGTCACAGGAATACACAGGTGAGGCGATTATGCTGGGGCAGGACACAAAGAGGAAACCCAGGGAAACAAACGCAGTTCACATCTAGCGCACGACTTCGAACTCATGGCCAAGGGCCAGGCAGTGGCTCAACCATTCGCCGAGGAACACATTGAGCTGTGCTTTCTCATCGGGCTGGTGCATGAACACATTCGGGTAAGGATAGATGCTGCGAAAGCGTCGCGCGTGTTCGGCGCTGATCACTTCGGCCATGCGTGCATCGTGGTACACCTGCACTTCCAGCTGCGGCACCGGCAGCCAGGGCAGGCTGTGCTCCTGGCGCACGCGCAGGGTGGTGGTGTACGGGCAATTGACGATGACTTCCAGGGTCAGCACGCCCAGCATCTGGTCGCCGTGGGTCACGGCAATGCGCCGCGCCTCGGGCGTGTGGCGCATGTCGGGGAGCAGGCGCATCAGCCGCGCATAGTTGGCCTCGCACGCGGCTTGCAGCCCGATCAGGTCAACCCGGTAACGTTCCCGTGCCTTTACTGCCATAGCCCCCTCACTTCCGCGCGATTAAGCGCAAGCCATTGCAGGGCGATGATGCTGGCTGCATTGGAAATCCTGCCGTCGCGCACAGCCTGAAAGGCATCTTCGAATGCCCAGGTGGTCACGCGGATATCTTCGGCCTCTTCTTCCAATCCATGGATACCACCGGCCTGTGAGCTGTCGCAACGGCCCAGGTACAGGTGGACGAATTCGGTACTGCCGCCAGGCGACGGGAAATATTTGGTGATCGGCCACAGTGCGGAGAATGTCAGCCCAGCTTCCTCCTCGGCTTCGCGGTGTGCAACCTCCTCGGGTTGCTCGTCCTTGTCGATCAGGCCGGCGACCATTTCCACCAGCCACGGGTTGTCGGTTCGGCCCATGGCGCCGACGCGGAACTGCTCGATCAGCACCACTTCATCGCGCTGCGGATCGTAGGGCAGTACGCACACCGCATCATGGCGCACAAAGACTTCACGATTGATCACGCGGCTCATGCCGCCGTCGAACTTCTCGTGGCGCAGTTGCACGCGATCAAGCTGATAGAAGCCCTTGTAGGCAGAGTCGCGCTGGACAATTTCGATGTTCTTCGGCGTCGCCTTCGTAACGTCCGTCATATTCTTCCTCGTCATAAGCCGTGCAATGGGCGCCATCCTAACGCGCCCAAGCGACTCGGCGCAGCCCCTTTCCGGTTGCCGGGATAGACGGCGGGCGTCAAACTCACGCTAATCAGTCTAGTGGCGAACTGGCGGCCCTGTTGGCAGTCCAAGCGCTACTCTTTTCGCTTTCCATCGATTTACGAAGGACACACATGTCGCTTTTAAAAATCGCCTCCATGGCTTGTATTGCCTTGACCCTGGGTGCCTGCCAGAGCCTGTTCCAGCCCGGCCAACTCAAACCGCTGGACGTCACCACCGACAAGTCGGAGCAGATCAAGCCCGGCTGCGGCAGCCCTGATTGTCCGCTGGTGAACATCGACACCGTGCATTTCCCCGCCGATCCGCAACTCGACAACCTGGTCGAGCAGCGCCTGCTGCAGATGACCCGCACCACGCCCGGCGCCAGCGTCCCTGCGACCCTGAATGCCTACCGGGACAAGTTCCTGCGCGAATCCCCCGACCGCCACAGCATGTACTTGCAGGCCAAGGTACGTGAGCAGCATGACGGACTGGTGATCGTTGAAGTGTCCAGCTACCTGGACACCGGCGTGGCCCACGGTGAACCTGGCCGCGGTTTCATCAATTATTCACGGGTGCTGCATAAGGAGTTGAGCCTGGCCGACATGCTGTTGCCCGGCCAGGAGCAGGCCTTCTGGAATACGGCAAAAGTTGCCCACAACAGCTGGTTGATCAACACCAAGATGGACCGCGATCCGGAGTTCGTGAAGAACTGGCCGTTCCAGAAGACCCCGAACGTGGCCTTGACCAGCGGCGGCGTGGTGCTCAAGTACAACGTCACCACCATTGCTCCCTACGCCCAGGGGCTGATCGAAATCACCATCCCCTATGCGCGCCTGACCGGGGTGATCAAGCCCGAGTTGATGCCCGCGCGCCACTGACCGCCCGCCCCAGGATGAACTGCAGCAACCCTGCCAGCAGCAATGCCGGCAGGGTTGCACCGAGATCCGGATAGAGGTGCGCCAGCAGGTGGTAGGTGCCGATGCCGCCCAGCCACGCCAGCAGCGCCGGCCAATGCAGCAGGGTCACTGCGCCCTGGCGCCGACGGCGCAGGATGAAGTGATCCACCAGTACCACGCCGAACAGTGGCGCAAACACTGAACCGATCAGCAACAGGAAGTTCTGGTATTGCGCCAGGGGCGCCAGGCAGGCGATCACGGTGCAGATCACACCAATGGCCAACGCCAGGTGCTCGACCTTCAAACGCAGCAGCATCCCGCTCGACACTGCCGCCGAGTGAATATCGGCAAACGCGTTTTCCGACTCGTCCAGCAGGATCAGCAACAGCGGAATACCCAGGCCGGCTCCGGCCAGAGCCAACAGCAGTGCATTCACTTCACCGCTGGGCGCAAATGCCAGGGTGTAGGCCACCCCCAGGCTCATCAGCCAGAAATTACCGATAAAGAACCCCAGCGCGGTGCCGCCGAACACGCTTTTTGCGCGTTTGCCAAAGCGTGAGTAGTCGGCGATCAGCGCCAGCCACGACAGCGGCATGGCGATGGCAATGTCAAAGCCCACCGCAAACGGCATCGAACCGTCACCGGCCTGGGCCCACAGCGCGACGAGGTCGGCCTTGGCGAACAGGTTCCAGGTCAGCCACAGACAGGCCGCGAGCAGCAGCCAAATGCCCCATTTGCGCAGGATTTGCCGCACGAACGTCAACGGGCCACTCACCGCCAGCATGGTGGCAAGGCCACCAAAAAACACGGTCCACAACAAGGGGTTCGCCAACAGGCTGCCTTCACTGAACGCGCGCGCGCCCAACAAACTGGCAGCATCGCGCATCACGATAATCTCGAACGCGCCCCAGCCAACCAATTGCAGCAGGTTCAACAGCGCCGGCAGGCTCGCGCCTCGGGTACCGAGGCTGAGCTTGAGCGCGGCCATGGCGGACAGCCCCGTGTCGCTGCCGATCACGCCGACGGCGCCCAGCAACAGCACGCCGACCAGGGTGCCGAGGAAGATGGCCAACAATGAGCCGGACAGCCCCAGACCCGGCGCCAGTAAAGCGCCGGTTTGCAACACCATCAGGCCGATGCCGAGAGAGAACCACAGGGAAAACAGGTCGCGGGCGCCGAAGACGCGCTTGTCAGAAGGCACCGCGATGTCAGGCGAGTAAGTGCTGGGTTGAATGCTCAAGGATGAAATCTCTGAGGGACATTTGTTGTTTGAAAGAATGCTATCGGGGGCAAGCCCCCCCCCCACACTTGAATTGTGAATACAGTCAAATGTGGCAGGGGGCTTGCCCCCGATGAGGCCGGTACAGGCGCCTGCAATCCCGGATCAGACCTTTTTGTAGAGCTGACTGCCTTCCTGCCTGAAGCGCTCCGCCTGCTCGGCCAAGCCCTTGGCCACGTCCACATCCACCGCGTCAATGCGCTGGTTGGCCGCGTATTCACGCACTTCCTGGGTGATTTTCATCGAGCAGAATTTCGGTCCGCACATCGAGCAGAAGTGCGCAACCTTGGCCGAATCCTTCGGCAGGGTTTCGTCGTGATAGGCACGCGCGGTGTCCGGGTCCAGGCCCAGGTTGAACTGGTCTTCCCAGCGGAATTCGAAGCGCGCCTTGCTCAACGCGTTGTCGCGAATCTGCGCGCCCGGGTGGCCCTTGGCAAGGTCGGCGGCGTGCGCGGCGATCTTGTAGGTGATGATCCCGGTCTTCACGTCATCTTTGTTCGGCAAGCCCAAGTGCTCCTTGGGCGTGACGTAGCAGAGCATGGCGCAGCCGAACCAGCCGATCATCGCCGCGCCGATGCCGGAGGTGATGTGGTCGTAGCCCGGCGCAATGTCGGTGGTCAGCGGGCCGAGGGTGTAGAACGGCGCCTCATCGCAGCATTCGAGCTGCTTGTCCATGTTCTCCTTGATCAATTGCATCGGCACGTGACCAGGACCTTCGATCATGGTTTGCACGTCGTGCTTCCAGGCGATCTTGGTCAGCTCGCCGAGGGTTTCCAGTTCACCGAATTGCGCGGCGTCGTTGGCGTCGGCGATCGACCCCGGACGCAGGCCATCGCCGAGGGAGAAGCTGACGTCGTAGGCCTTCATGATTTCGCAGATTTCATCGAAATGCGTGTAGGTGAAGTTCTCCTTGTGGTGGGCCAGGCACCACTTGGCCATGATCGAACCGCCACGGGAAACGATGCCGGTGACGCGCTTGGCGGTCAGCGGTACGTAGCGCAGCAACACGCCGGCGTGGATGGTGAAGTAGTCGACACCCTGCTCGGCCTGTTCGATCAGGGTGTCGCGAAACAGCTCCCAGGTCAGGTCTTCGGCGGCGCCGCCGACTTTTTCCAGGGCCTGGTAGATCGGCACGGTCCCGATCGGCACGGGTGAGTTGCGGATGATCCACTCGCGCGTTTCGTGGATGTGCTTGCCGGTGGACAGGTCCATCACCGTGTCCGAACCCCAGCGGATGCCCCAGGTGAGTTTCGCCACTTCTTCTTCGATGGAAGAACCCAGGGCGCTGTTGCCGATATTGCCGTTGATCTTCACCAGGAAGTTACGGCCGATGATCATCGGCTCCAGTTCGGTATGGTTGATGTTCGCCGGGATGATCGCGCGACCACGGGCGATTTCTTCACGCACGAACTCTGGGGTAATGATCTTCGGTACGCTGGCGCCAAAGCTGTGGCCGGCGTGTTGCTGGTCGAGCAGGCCGCTGGCGCGGGCCTCTTCGAGCTTCATGTTTTCGCGGATGGCGACGTATTCCATCTCGGCGGTGATGATGCCTTTGCGCGCGTAGTGCATCTGCGTGACGTTGGCCCCGGCCTTGGCGCGGCGCGGGTTCTTCACATGGGCGAAGCGCAGCGCGGTCAACTCGGCATCGCTGAGGCGCTGTTGGCCGAAGTGCGAGCTGAGACCCGACAGACGCTCGGTGTCGCCACGGGACTCGATCCAGGGTGAACGCACATCGCCCAGGCCTTTGCGCACGTCGATGATCACGTTGGGGTCGGTGTACGGGCCGGAAGTGTCATAGACCACCACGGGCGCGTTGATTTCACCGCCGAAATCGGTGGGGGTCACGTCCAGGCTGACCTCGCGCATCGGTACACGGATGTCCGGGCGAGTGCCTTGTACGTAGATTTTCTGCGAGCGGGTAAACGGCTGCACCGAGCCTGCGTCGACCTTTGCCGATTCACTCAGGTGCACGGTATCTTTGAGTTTTGTACTTTTTATTTCTGTGCTCATCACGGGCTCTCCAACTTATCCAGGCGGTGGATTTTTGTCGGAGCGAACCTGTGGCGGACGGACGCACTGGAATCAGTGCTGTGCTTGGCGCACGAGGGCTGTTCGATGGTCGAACAACTTCCCGGACGAAGCACAAGAGGACTCGCCGGGTGACGAGAAATCTTGTTCCCTACGCAGGCGTTAACCTGATCAGGTTCAACGGGATCCGGTATTTACCGATCTCAGCCTTCCAACAAGGCACCCCGACAAGAACCTGCCCAGTCTAGACCAGGGCGTGGGCAAATTGCCAATGACGCTGTAGTCAGGATGATAAATGGCGTGATTACAGGATTGTTGTGCCGAGGCCCGGCCACTACACTCCTGAGCTGCCTCAAGGCTTGACGCTCCTGTTTCGTCACCGTAGCCTTGAGCGATAAATTATCATCGTAATATTTACTCAGGGATCGCCTCATGCTGCGCAAACTTTCACTGGCAGTTGCCGTGTCTTGTGCGACCAATGGAATGGTCTGGGCAGCTGAAGCGCCCTTGTCCGCCAGAACCGACCTGGTCAGCGTCTACCAGGAAGCGGTGGACAACAACGCCGATCTAGCAGCGGCCCGCGCTCAATACGGCGCGCAAAAAGAAGTGGTGCCCCAGGCCCGCGCCGGGCTGCTGCCGAACCTGACCGGTGGTGCCGACATCAATAACGTGCGCACCCAGATCGACACGCCGGCCGCCACCGCCAATCGCGATGCGCACTCCTGGCGTGCAACATTGAGCCAGCCGCTGTTTCGTGCCGACCGCTGGTTCCAGCTGCAAGCCGCCGAAGCCACCAACGAGCAGGCCGCACTGCAGCTCTCGGCGACCGAACAGAACCTGATCCTGCAGAGCGCCGAAAGCTACTTTGCCGTACTGCGCGCGCAAGACAACTTGGCCTCGACCAAGGCCGAAGAAAATGCCTTCAGACGTCAGTTGGACCAATCCAATGAACGCTTCGATGTGGGCCTGTCGGACAAGACCGACGTGCTGCAATCCCAGGCCAGCTACGACACGGCACGGGCCAACCGCATCCTCGCGCAGCGCCAGGTGGAAGACGCGTTCGAGGCACTGATCACCCTGACCAATCGCCAATACAATTCGATCCAGGGCATTGTCCACACACTGCCGGTGTTGCCGCCGCTGCCGAACGACGCCAAGGCCTGGGTCGAAACCGCCGGCCGCCAGAACCTGAACCTGCTGGCCAGCAACTACGCCGTCACCGCTGCCGAAGAAACCCTCAAGCAGCGCAAGGCCGGCCACGCGCCCACCCTCGACGCGGTGGCGCAGTACGAAAAAGGCGATAACGATGCTCTGGGTTTCAGCAACCCGAATGCGTTCGGCACGCCCTATCGCGGCGACGTCGAACAGCGCACCATCGGCCTGCGCCTGAACATCCCGATCTACAGCGGCGGGCTGACCAGCTCCCAGGTACGTGAATCCTACTCGCGCCTGGGCCAGACCGAGCAGCAACGCGAAGGCCTGCGCCGCCAGGTTGTGGAAAATACCCGCAACCTGCACCGCGCCGTAAATACCGACGTGGAACAGGTGCAAGCACGCCGCCAGTCGATCATCTCCAACCAGAGCGCGGTGGAAGCCACGGAAATCGGCTATCAGGTGGGCACGCGCAATATCGTCGACGTGCTGGACGCCCAGCGCCAGCTCTACTCATCGGTGCGCAACTACAACAACAGCCGCTACGACTACATCCTCGACAACCTGCGCTTGAAGCAGGCAGCGGGCACGCTGAATCCGGGGGACCTGCAGGACCTGACGCGCTATTTGAAAGCCGACTACAACCCGGATAAAGACTTCCTGCCACCGGACCTGGCCAAAGCCGCCGCCGAGCAGCTCAAGGCCCGCCCGGGTTCTTGAAAACACCATAAACCAATGTGGGAGGGGGCTTGCCCCCGATGGCAGTGGGTCAGCCAACCTATTGGGTGACTGACACACCGCTATCGGGGGCAAGCCCCCTCCCACATTCGGATGTATGTTGAATCAGTCCGCGATCAGCCTGTCCAGGCCGTCCAGCAAACGCTCAAGCGCTCCCTGATTGGCCTGCATCACTTTCAATCCCGCCTCTGCCATCCTGCGCGCATCCCGCGGCAGTTCGAACAATTGGCGCACCGCTTCGGCCAAACCTTCTGCGTCATCCACCTCGCGCAACGCCCCGGCCTCGCGCATCATCGCGCTGATTTCCAGGAAGTTGAACAGGTGCGGCCCCATGATCACCGGTTTGCCCAGCGCCGCCGGTTCCAGAGGATTATGCCCACCGGTCGGTACCAGACTGCCGCCGACAAAGGCGCTGTCGGCCAAGGCGTAGAGAAACAGCAACTCGCCCATGGTGTCGCCAAGCAGCACGCAGGTGTCGGCATTGACCGCTTCGCCACTGGAGCGCCGCACCGTGGCAAAGCCTTGCTGCACGCACCGCTCGAACGTCGGCCCGAAGCGTTCCTGATGACGCGGCACCAGAATCAGCAGCGCATTGGGATAGCTGGCCAGCAACTGGCGATGGGCGTCGAGCACCACGTCGTCTTCGCCTTCGTGGGTGCTGGCGGCGATCCATACCGGGCGTTCACCGGCGCCCCATTGTTCGCGCAAGGCGGCGGCGCGTGCCGGCAGTTGGGGGTCGATGGTCAGGTCGAACTTGATCGAGCCGGTGACTTCAACGGTGGCAGGACGCGCGCCCAGGCTGCGAAAACGCTCGGCCTCGGTTTCGGTCTGCACGGCGAACCAGCTCATTTCGGCCAGCATCGGCGCGGTCAGTCTGGCGAACCGCGCATAGCCCCGGGCCGAGCGCGCCGACAATCGCGCGTTGGCCAGGGCCACAGGAATACCGCGTTGGGCGCAGGCGTGAATATGGTTAGGCCACAATTCGGTTTCCATGATCACCGCCAGCTTAGGCTGTACGCAATCGAGGAAACGTTTGGCGGCGCTGGGCAAGTCGTACGGCAGATAGCAATGCTGGACGCGCGGTTCATCGGCAAACAGCGCCTGGATTCGCTCGGAACCGGTGGGCGTCATGCAGGTGACGGTCATCGGCAACTGCGGATGACGCTTCAGGAGGGCCCGGATCATCGGCGCGGCGGCAATGCTTTCGCCCACCGACACCGCGTGCACCCAGATCCCGCCGGGCTGCATCACGGGCAAGCCACAGGAAAACCGCTCGCCCACGCGCCTGGCATAGGCCGGCGCCTTGCGCGCGCGCAACCACAGACGTAAAACCACCAACGGCAGCGCCAGGTAAAACAGACAGGTGTAGAGAGTTCTATTCATGGCGGCGGAGTTTATCGGCTTTTTCAGTCGATCGCCTGTAAGCACTCGGCAAAACGTTCAGCCAGAAAGCGTGCGGCAGGCCCAAGGTGCTCATCGCGGCGCCACACCAGCTCCACCACCAGCGCCGGCGGGGTCCATTCGCTGTGCAGTTCAACCATCTGCTGTTGATAGGTGGGGTATTGCACGATGTGCCGTGGCAACCAGGCCCAACCCAGGCCGCTCATCAGCCATTCGGCCAACACATAGAAGCTGTCGGCCCGCCATACCAGCGGGCTAGCGGCTTCACTGCCGGGGTAGACGCTGGTCTGGGTCGACATGAGTAACTGGCGAAACTGCGCCAGGCGTTGGCAGTCCACGTACTGTGCCGTGGCCAAAGGGTGATTCACACCGCACACCGTGACCATCTCCACACTGCCCACCACCCGCCGCTCAAGGGCTTCGGGAATCTGGTCATGGTAGAACAACAGGCCCAGATCGGCCTGGCGTTCCACCAGCTTGCGCGCCACATCGCCTTGCGCTGCACTGGACAACTGCACTTCCAGCAACGGATAGCGCACCGCCAGCGCCTCGAGGCTGTCGAGCACCGGCTGGAACAACATCGCCTCGTCCTGGGCCAGGCGCAGACACGCTTCCTCGCCACGGGTCAGCGCCAGTGCCCGCCCCGTCAGGCGCTCGCATTGGCGCAGCACTTCACGCGCTTCCTCCAGCAACACACTGCCGGCTTCGGTCAAGCGCGGCTGGCGGCCACTGCTACGCTCGAACAGGCTGACGCCGAGGTCCGCCTCCAACAGCGCAATCGCGGTGCTGACGGCCGACTGCGCCTTGCGCTGCCCACGCGCCACGGCGGAAAACGAGCGCTGTTCGGCGACGCTGACAAACAGGCGCATCTGTTCCAGATCCCACTGCACGCTCATGGCTCAACCTATCTTCAATTCGGATAGGTAATGACTTTACCGCATCTGTTGAACCTCTAGAATGCCGACCTTATCAAACCCGCTTCACCTTGAGGATCGCACCATGAACGCCGCTTACTGTTACCTGGCCATCGCCATTTGCTCGGAAGTGATCGCGACCGTTTCCATGAAAGCCATCAAGGGGTGGAGCACACCTATCCCGCTGCTGCTGGTGATCGTCGGTTATGGCATCGCGTTCTGGATGCTGACCCTGGTCGTGCGCACCGTGCCGGTCGGCGTGGCGTATGCCGTATGGGCCGGAATGGGCATTGTGATGGTCAGCATTGCCGCGCTGTTCATCTACGGGCAGAAGCTGGATATCCCGGCCATGCTGGGGATGGGCCTGATTGTGCTGGGCGTGGTGGTGATTCAATTGTTCTCGAAAACCGCGGGTCATTGAAGCGCTAGCCCAGCGACAAGTTTCAAGTTACAAGCGGCAAGAAAAAGCAGTACGGTCGGCTGCTAACTTGCCGCATGCAGCTGATAACTTGCAGTTGCGCGCTATACTAGGCCCCCTTTTCTACCCATGAGGTCCCGCGCGCATGCCTATTTCCACCGACGTTCTGATTGTCGGCGCCGGGGTTGCCGGCCTCTGGCTCAATGCGCGCCTGCGCCGCCAGGGGTTTTCCACGGTACTGGTGGAAAGCGCGACCCTGGGTGGCGGGCAAAGCGTAAAGTCCCAGGGCATCATTCACGGCGGTGCGAAATACGCCCTGCACGGCGCCCTCACCGGCGCCTCCGAAGCGATTGCCGACATGCCGCGCCGCTGGCGTGAAGCCCTGGCCGGCAATGGCGAATTGGACCTGTCCGGCGTGCGCCTGCTTTCTGAAGCCCATTATCTGTGGTCCCCCGGCACCCTCGCCGGCAATCTCACCAGCTTTTTCGCCAGCAAGGCCGTGCGCGGCCGTGTCGATCAGGTCAAGGGCGACGAACTGCCGGTTGCGCTGCAGGATCGTCGCTTCAAGGGCAAGGTCTACCGCCTGGCAGAATTGGTCGTGGATGTGCCCAGCCTGATTGAACGCCTGGCGCAACTGGCGGGTGACGGTCTGCTCGCAGGCGAACACATAGAACCGCTGCGCGAAGGCGACACACTGGTGGGCTTGACGGTCGATGGCCGCCAAATTCGCGCCCAGCGCATCGTATTGAGTGCCGGCGCAGGCACCGCCGATCTGCTTGCGGCCCTGGGCTTGAGCCAGCCGGCGATGCAAACCCGCCCGTTGCACATGATCCTCGCCAAAGGCCCGGGCCTGAAGCCGTTGTATGCCCATTGCCTGGGCGGCGGCACCAAGCCGCGCCTGACCGTGACCACCCACCCGGCCGCGGACGGCAACTGGGTGTGGTACATCGGCGGCGATATCGCCGAGGCCGATGGTGTGGCCCGCACGCCGCAAGAGCAGATCGCCACCGCGCAGAAAGAACTTGCCCAGCTGTTGCCATGGATCGACATGAGCCAGACCCAGTGGGCCACCCTGCGCGTCAACCGCGCCGAGCCACTGCAATCGGGCCTGAGCCGTCCCGACAACGCCTTCCTGGCCGAACAGGGCCGCCTGTTGGTTGGCTGGCCGACCAAGCTGGCCCTGGCGCCGGACTTCGCCGACCGGGTCATCGACAGTCTGGAGCGCGCGGGCATCCGCCCAGGCGCCAGCGAACCGCTGCCCGACCTGCCCAAGCCTGCGATCGGCCAACCCGCCTGGGAGCACCTGTTGCCATGAGCCTGCCAACCCTGCACGAACTGTATCGTCCCCTGGGCAGCACTGGCCTGCTGGTGTCGCCCTTGGGCCTTGGCACCGTCAAGCTGGGTCGCGACCAAGGGGTCAAATACCCCAGTGGCTTCCAGATTCCGAATGACGACGAGGCGCGAATGCTGCTGCGCCAGGCGCGCCAGTTGGGCATCAACCTGATCGATACCGCACCCGCCTACGGCCGCAGCGAAGAGCGTCTGGGGCCACTGCTGCGTGACCAGCGCAAGGATTGGGTGATCGTCAGCAAGGTCGGCGAAGAATTCGAGGACGGCGTGTCCCGTCACGATTTCAGCGCGGCTCATACGCGGATGTCGGTCGAGCGCAGCCTGAAACGACTTGAAACGGATTTTATCGACCTGGTGCTGGTGCACTCCGATGGCAACGACCTGCACATCCTCAACGACTGCGAGGTTTACCAGACCCTGGCGGCGCTGAAAAAAGAAGGCAAGATCCGCGGTTTCGGCTTCTCCGGCAAGACCGTTGAAGGCGGCGTGAAGGCGCTGGAGCAAGGTGATTGCGCCATGGTGACTTACAATCTGAACGAACAGGCCGAAAAAGCCGTCATTGATTACGCGGCGGCCCATGGCAAGGGCATCCTGGTGAAAAAAGCCCTGGCCAGCGGCCACGTGTGCCTGGAACCTGGAATGGATCCAATTCAGGCCAGTTTCACGTTGTTGTTTGCGCAAACGGGCGTCGCCAGTGCTATTGTCGGGACCATCAATCCGCTGCACCTGGCCCATAACGTGGCAACCGCTGCCCGAGTAATCCGTCAACTCTGATGCCGCCCACGCGGCCGACCCCGTCGCAAAAAGGAGCCGACATGCCGCGTACGCTCATAAGAAAGAACCCCAGCAACTTCAAGACACTGCCGCTGCACGTAGAAGCCACTCCCGAAGGCCTGAGCTACCAGAGCGTCGGCATGCCGCTCAACTTCGCCCAGACCCTGCAACGGCGCAAGCCGGTCGAGGTGCCGGACGCCGAACGCTTCGCCCTGGAACTGGCCAATCTCGGTGTCTCGGTGCGCTTGACCCTGCACTGGCAAAACAAGGATTACTGGGTGCTGGTACGCCAGCGTCGCCAGGATCGCGGCGATGTAGTGCTCAAGCTGATCTCCGGCTACGTCCCGGCCCATGAACTGAACCTGCCGCTGCATACGGCCATTCAGGAAATTGCCGAGGAATGCCTGCTGGAAACCCCTGAAGGCTGGCTCGGCGGGCGCTTCAACGATACCTGGCTGCCGGCGCCCTACTCCTCCGCGCTGCATTACCGTGAAGCCCTGCCGTTTCGCCTGAGCCCGCTGTCCGGCGCCGCGCGTCCGGTGCGCTGCGCCACCACCCAGTTGATCGAGCGTCCACGGGCCTACGTGCACCTGCCGACGGCGTCACTGCAGCTGATTTACGACTTGCGCCTGGAGGTGCCAAAGGAAGCCAAGTCCCTGAGCCTGTTCCATGTGGATGAGCGCCTGGAAGGTGATCAACTGGTCGCGCGCCTGGATCGCAAGCGTCCGGACCTGTACCTGATGCCGCTCAAGGACGGCGAGCCACTCGCCGAGCTGTACACCGTCAAGAAGGACCAACTGTATCCGGCGAGCACGCGGGGTTTGTACCTGGCCGAGAGCTTCGCCCGGCAGGACGGTTGGCTGGTGCGTGATGAGCGGATTCGCTGGAAGGACTGGCTCAGGCAGCAAGGCCTGGCAGAACCGGAAAAAGAGTCAAAGCTCAAGCGCTTGACCGGCAAGGCGCAGCAGATGCTGCGCAAGATTGTGCCGAAGAAAAAGGCCAGGGGCTGACGCACCAGCGTGCAACTCAGCCCTTCAGCAAGCGCTCCAGACCGACCTTCAACGGCGTAGGTTCAGGCAGGGTGAAGCTTGCCAGCAGGCGCCGATTGTCGGCCCGCGAGTGGCGGATATCTCCCAGGCGCGCCGGTCCGTAGGTGATGACCGGCAACGTGCCCACCACTTGCTCCAGTGCCTGCAGCACCTGCTTGAGCGTCGTGGCGTGGTTCCAACCGACGTTGATTGCCCCTGGTGCAACGGTCGGCAGTTCGATGGCCTGCACCAGCACATCCACCAGGTCCTCCACATACATGAAGTCACGGGTTTGCTCGCCGTCGCCAAACACGGCAATGGGCAGGCCCTGCTGCACCCGCTCGCTGAAAATGCTGATCACACCGGAATACGGCGATGACGGGTCCTGGCGCGGACCGAAGATATTGAAGAAGCGGAAAATGACCGGTTCCAGACCATGCTGACGACGGTAGAAGTCAAAGTAGTGCTCACTGGCCAATTTGTCCGAGGCATAGGGTGTCAGCGGCGCCTTGGTCGTCTCTTCATCGATGGAAGCACCCTCGCCGTTGTTGCCGTAGACCGCTGCGCTGGACGCGTATACCACACGCTTCACGCCGGCCTTGCGCATGGCTTCGCAGATATTCAAGGTGCCGATGAAATTGCTCTGATGCGTGCTGACCGGATCGTCCACAGACGCCTGGACCGACGCCACGGCTGCCAGGTGAACCACCGCCGACGCACCGATGACGACTTGAGCCAAAAGCTCGGCGTCGGCCACATCGCCTTGCACCAGTTGCACGCGCGGGTTATCCAGAGGCAGGTTGCTGCGCTTGCCGGTAGACAGGTTATCCAGCACCCGCACCGAATAGCCCTTGGCGAGCAGCGCGTCAACCAAATGCGAACCGATGAAGCCCGCGCCTCCGGTGATCAACACCCATTTATCAGCGTTATTCATTGTTACGAATTTTCTCGACGATGGCCGTGGTCGAACTGTTTTCCACCAACCCCAGCACTTTGACGGTGCCGCCGTAGGCGCTGACGATGTCCGCACCGACCACCTGGTCGACGGAATAATCACCGCCCTTGACCAGCACGTCCGGCTTGACCTGGGCCAACAGGTTTTCCGGGGTGCCTTCAGAGAAGCTGATCACCCAATCCACCGCGCCCAACCCGGCCAGCACCGCCATGCGCCGGTCGACGCTGTTGATCGGTCGGCCCGGGCCTTTCAAACGGCTGACGGAGGCATCATCGTTGACCGCCACGATCAGGCGATCACCCTGTGCGCTCGCTTGCTCAAGGTAAGTCACATGGCCGGCGTGCAGGATGTCGAAGCAACCGTTGGTGAACACAATGCTTTCGTTGTGGGCGCGAGCGTCGTCAATCGCCAACAGCAATTGCTCGAGCCCCAGCACGCCGCGCTCCGAACCTTCGGAACGCTGGATGGCGCGACGCAATTCGGGGGCGCTGATAGCCGCGGTGCCCAGTTTGCCGACCACGATGCCCGCCGCCAGGTTGGCCAGGGCCACGGCATGGGGCAGTTCCTCGCCGGCCGCGATGGACGCGGCCAGGGTGGAAATCACCGTATCACCGGCACCGGTGACATCGAACACTTCCCGCGCCCGCGCCGGCAAGTGCATCGGCGGGTGGCCGGGGCGCAGCAGGGTCATGCCGTGCTCGCCACGGGTCACCAGCAGGGCGCCGAGCTCAAGGTCGGCCATCAGCGCCGCACCCTTGCTCACCAGTTCGTGCTCATCGGCGCAACCACCGACGACCGCTTCGAACTCGCTGAGGTTGGGCGTGATCAGGCTGGCGCCCCGATAAATCGAGAAGTCCTTGCCCTTGGGATCGGCCAGCACCGGAATATTGCGGGCCTTGGCGGCCTGGATCAGCACCTGGTGATTCTTCAGGGCGCCTTTGCCGTAGTCGGACAACACCAGCACCTTGATACCTTCGAGCAACGCGTTGACCTGGTCACCCAGGGCCAGGGCGTCGGTGGCGAAGGGTTCTTCGAAATCGATACGCAGCAATTGCTGGTGACGGCTCATGACCCGCAGCTTGACGATGGTCGGCTGATGGGCGATGCGCTGGAACAACGCGCGCACGCCGGCACCGCGCAGGCTGTTGGCCAGGCTGTCGGCCGCTTCGTCGTCACCGGTCACACCCACCAGGGAAGCCGGGGCGCCGAGCGCGGCAATATTGAGGGCAACGTTGGCAGCGCCACCTGGACGGTCTTCGATTTGCTCGACCTTGACCACCGGTACCGGCGCCTCAGGGGAAATCCGTGAGGTACCACCATGCCAGTAACGGTCGAGCATGACATCGCCGACCACCAAGACAGGGGCTTGATTGAATCGCGGCATGGACAACTTCATGGAGCAACCCACATACAAAATGAACAGGGGCGCGATATTAGCACAGGGTTTGCGATGGCTTGCGCCCACCACAGGGCAAATGTGGGAGGGGGCTTGCTCCCGATAGCGCAGTGTCAGCTTGCAGAAATGCTGACTGACCCACCGCTATCGGGGGCAAGCCCCCTCCCACATTCGAGGCGTGGCGCCCGTTGGATCAGGTGATGTCGGCCGCTACCGGCGCATCCAGGCCCATGGCATGCAGTCGCGCGTAGTAGCCGTTCTGCGCCAACAGTTCGCCGTGGGTGCCGCGCTCGACGATGCGCCCGTCGTCCATCACCAGAATCAGGTCGGCCTTCTCGATGGTGGACAGGCGGTGTGCGATCACCAGTGTGGTACGGCCCTGCATGACCTTGTCCAGCGCGGCCTGGATATGCCGCTCGGACTCGGTGTCGAGCGCCGAGGTGGCCTCGTCGAGAATCAACAACGGCGCGTTCTTGAGCAGGGCACGGGCAATCGCCAGGCGCTGACGCTGGCCACCGGACAACAGCACGCCGTTCTCGCCGACCTGGGTATCGAAGCCCTTGGGCAACTGGTCGATGAAGTCCTTGGCGTTGGCATCCGCCGCCGCCGCTTCAACGTCTTCGCGTGGCGCGCCGGCCAGGTCGCCATAGGCGATATTGTTGGTCACGGTGTCGCTGAAAAGGGTCACGTGCTGGGTGACCTGGGCAATGTGCTTGCGCAGGTTGAGCAGCTTGTAGTCCTCGATCTCGATACCATCAAGCAGGATTTCACCGCTTTCATGGTGATAGAACCGCGGGATCAGGCTGGCCAGGGTCGACTTGCCACTGCCCGAACGCCCCACCAGGGCGATCATCTGCCCGGGTTCGGCGGTAAAGCTGATGTCCTTGAGCACATGGCGTTCGGTACCGGGGTAGGTGAAGTTCAGGTTGCGCACTTCCAGGCGACCGCTGACCTTGTCGCGTTCGAGGGTGCCGTGGTCGACCTCCACCTCTTCGTCCAGCTGTTCGAAAATGCTTTCGGCACCGGCCACGCCTTTCTGAATGGTCGAGCTGACTTCCGACAGTTGGCGGATCGGCTTGGGCAACAGCCCGGCCAGGGTAATATAGGCCACCATGTCACCGGCCGACGCATCGCCGCGCAGGTAAAGCACCAGGAACATCAGCACCGCCATCGCGGAGTAGATCACCAGCTGCAGCGCCGGGGTGTAGATCGCCCCGGTGCGGGTCATGCGCAGTTGCTTGTTGGTATTGCTCTGGCTGGCCTTGAGGAAACGCTTCTCTTCATAGACCTCGCCACCGAAGCTACGCACCACGCGGTAACCCTGGATGGTTTCCGAGGCGACGTGGGTCACGTCCCCCATGGCCACCTGGATCTTCTTGCTCTGCTTGCGGAATTTCTTGCTGGCCGTGCTGACCATGACGGCAATCAACGGCAGGATGGCAATCATGACCAGCGTCAGGCGCCAGTTCATGAACAGCAGCGAGGCAAACAGGAAGATCACCGTCATGCCTTCGCGGATCACCACCTTGATGGCATCGGTCGCCGCCCCCGTGACCATGGTCACGTTGAAGGTGATGCGGGAAATCAGGTGCCCGGAATTATGGTTGTCGAAGTAACGGTTAGGCAGCGTCAGCAGGTTGTTGAACAGCTGCACCCGCAAATCGTGGACCAGGCCCAGGGAGACCTTGGCCAACAGGTAGTTGCCCAGGAATGAGCCCAGGCCCTGCCAGGCCGCGATCAGAATGATCAGCAGCGGCACTGCCTGCAGCAATTGCAGGTCGCGCAGGAACGGCACGGTCGGAAACAGCACGGCCTCCGGGTTGGAAAGGCCGTCGACGAAGTACTTGAGGATGTAACCCAGCATCGGTTGGGTCGACGCGAAAATCAGAAATCCAAGGATACTCAGCGCGAACAAGCCCATATAAGGCTTAACGTAACTGAGCAGGCGGAAGTATATTTTCAAGCTCGAAGGGCTTGCGCTCGGACTGGAGTCGGTCATATCACGCGGCGTTTTGAAAAAGGAGGCTGACTTTAGCACAGCTTCTCTGTTGTACTTGCACCCGGCGTACGCCGCGGCCCGGTGGGATCACGCGGACGACATTACATAGCCACTACCTTAAGATGGTCGGCTTTCTCTTTCTGGAATGGCTCTATCGTATGCACTCCAAGCGCCTTATCTATGGCTCGAATCGCGTTTTTGACTTCCTGGTCCTGTGGATTTTGCCTGTTGGCTTGCTGTTGCTCTTGAGTGCACTGTTCTTCGTCGGCAACCGCAATGTACTGCACCGGATTGTCTACCTCCTGTTCAGCGTGCCCACCTTGTTCCTGTTGTGCATGCGCCCCAGGGAACTCAAGGATCTCTTGCGCGAACCGATCGCCCTGGCGTTCCTGGCGTTCTCCGCCTGGGCGCTGACCAGCCTGCTCTGGAGCCCTGAGCCCAGCGCCGACACCGATCTGTTCAAACGTCCGCTGAACACCTTCATGCTGTTTGGCGGCTGTGGGCTGCTGTTGCACTACCGCAATGAGTTGTTCAAGCCGATCTTCTTCGGTGCCGCAGTGATTGCGCTGGTGGTGTGCCTGGGCAACCTGGTGGCCTTCGCGAAGGCGTACGAACCTGGCATGCGCATGATCGGCGGCCTGGGCGCCCTCGATAACCCATTGCTCAGCTCCCACCTGTTCGGCTTTTTCACGGTGTACTGGCTGTTTATCTGCCTGACGACCCAGCGCCTGAACGTGTTGTGGTTCAGCGTCCCGGCACTGGCGATCATGGGCGTCACGGTGTTGGCGACGGGCTCTCGCACGCCGTTGGTGGCACTGATGATGGTGATCGTGTGGATGGCCCTGGTCAGTCGCAACCGCCGCTCGGCGCTGCTGCTCGGTGCAATGGTGCTGGCCAGCGCCGGACTGCTGCTTTTGTATCCGGAACTGATCACGGACCGTGGCAACTCGTTGCGTGTCGAGCTGTGGAAAATGTCGTTGAAGCTCATCGCCGACCACCCGTGGATCGGCCATAGCTACGACTCCGAACTGTACCTGACATTCGACAACGGCTACCAGCTGCGCGAGCCCCATAGCTTTGCCCTTGGCGTGCTGTATTACGTCGGCATCATCGGCTTCATCCCCTGGATCTTCATGCTCGGCTATGCCCTGTACAAGAGCATGCAACGACGCGCACAACCGCTGTTCATCCTGGCATCGTCCCTGCTGGTCTACGGCATCGGTGCGGGCCTGACTGAAGGCGGTGGCATCCTGTCGCGACCCAAGGAGCATTGGTTCCTGCTGTGGATCCCGCTGGCGATCATTACCGGCCTGAGTATCGCCCAGCGCCACCGCAGCCTGCTGCGCATACCGGTGCAATCGATCAAGGGCCCGGCGTTTGACCGGCTGAGCAGCAATGCCCAGGTGATTGAAGCCGATGGCCTGGGGCCAAAAGTCCTGCGCCTGGAAGACGGCAGCTTCCTCAAGCTGTTCCGCCCGCGCCGTTGGTACACCTCCGGCAGCTTCAACCCGTACTCCGAGCGTTTTGCCAGCAACAGCGAACAATTGCGCACGCTGGGCATTCCCACCCCACACATCCTCGGTCTCTACCACTTGCCCGACGCCAGCGGTGCCGTGGCCTATACACCCTTGCCGGGCCTGACCCTGCGCCAGGCCCTGCAAAGCCTGGACAGCAGCCTGCGCGAATCGCTGGTCGAGCGTTTCGGCCGGTTCATGGCGCAATTGCACGAACGCGGTGTGTACTTCCGCTCGCTGCACCTGGGCAACGTGTTGCTGATGGACGACGGCGAGTTCGGCCTGATTGATGTCGCTGACCTGCGCATCTATCCCTCGCCCCTGCGCTACGCCTTGCGCCAGCGTAATTTGCGTCACATGCAGCGCTATCCGCAGGACCGCAACTGGCTGTTCGAAACGCACTTCGAACACCTGGTAAAAGGCTATGCGACGGTTGCCAGCCCAACGGCCACGGCGAAACTCCGCGAACAGGTACACAGCCTGGCCCGCCCGGCCAGCTGATAAAAAAGGCGACTATCACTGCTGTGATGGTCGCCTTTTTTACATCCTTGGCCTTCAGCCTTTCAACGGCGTCAGATACAGCCGCACCAACCCACGCAAGGTCTTGCGCCCCCAGAATTGCAGCGGGATCTGCTTGAGAATCTCCCGCGCCAATGGCCGGTCACGGTCGGCGGTCTTGAGGAACATCGAGTTCAGGAAGTTATAGCGCACCGCATCGTAGGCCGGGTGGTCGCTGAACTTGGCGTAGGTCTTGAGGATGTTCTGGATCATGTAGCGGTGGTTTTTGTAGGTATTGCTGGCGTGCTGCCGGTATTGCGCCATGACTACGTCAAGCGCATCGATGGTGTAGCCCGCCGCGGTTATCTTCAATTGAATCAGCAGGTCTTCCAGAGGAATCAGCGGATCGAAACCACCGACTTCCTCCAGCGCTTGCCGGCGGATCAACATTGTTGGCGCGGGTGGAAACGGCTTGCGGTCCATGAACATGTCGTCGAAGTCGAGACTGCGAAACGGCACATCACGGCGTTGTTTTTTCTCCGGATGCAGGTTGCCATCACCGTCGATCAGCTCGATGTTGCCGGCGCAGATCCCCACCCTCGGCTTGCCTTCCATATAGGCCACCTGGGTCGCGATACGGTCGGGCAGCATAATGTCGTCTGAGCCGAATGGCGCGATCAGGCTGCCTTTGGCGCGGGCAAGCGCGTTGTTCAGTGTGGCGGTCAGCCCCTGGTTCTGTTGCACCTGGAAATCAAACCCGTGCTCAGCCTGCAGCCGCCGGATGCATTCGACGCTGTCATCCTTGGAGCCATCGTCGATCACCAGCAGTTCGATATTCGGGTAAGTCTGGCCGAGCACACTCAGGATGCTCTGCTCGATGTACCGAGCGTGGTTGTAGGACGCGATAATCACCGAGACCAACGGTTGTTGCGCTGTCATGCTCTACCTGCTTCTTTCAAACCGGTTTCGATCAAATCCAGGTACTTGCCCTGGAACTCAGCCAAGGCGTGGTTTGCCTCCAGATAACGGAACACCTGCTCACCCTTGGCGCGTAACTGTTCATCACTCATGGCCAGGTAAGTGTCGAGCGCCGCGGCCAATTGATCCACGTTGCCGGGCTCATGGGACAAGCCGCCCGCCCCTTCCACCAGCGGCAACATGGCCGGCCCGTTGGAGGCGATCACCGGCAGGCGCCCGCTCATGCCTTCCAGCAGCGCCAGGCCCAGGCCTTCAAGCAGGGACGGCATGGTCCAGATGTCGAAAGCGCGTACGTACTGCAGACCGTCCTCACGAAAGCCCAGCAAATGCGCACGGCCCACGAGCCCAAGACGCTCGATGTCCGCTCGCAGGTCAGCTTCGGCACGACCGGAACCGATGATACCCACCTGAGCCTGAGGATATTTGTCCTTGAGCCGGGCAAACGCCTGCAACAGGTGCGTGTGCCCCTTGATCGGGACCAGGCGCCCCAGGGCACCAATCATCCGGGCGTTCAGAGGCAGGCCAAGGGCCTGCCGCGCTTGCTCGCGCGGCAACTGCAAGGCCTCGGCCTGGGGGATGTCGATAGCGTTGGTGACGAAGGTGGTGTTCTCGTGGGTAAAGCCACAGTTCAGGCCCACCAGATAATCCCTCACCGCCGCCGAAACCCCGACAAACCGCCAGGCCGGACTGACCATGCGGCGCATCTGGCGCCGACGATAGGCCCGCTCATACTCGCCGAAACCGTGGGAGATGCCGATGCACAGAGGAATCTTCAACCAGCGGTTGAGCGCCAGCATCATGTTCACCGACTTGAAGCGGTTACAGATGACCACGTCGAACTTCTGCTCGCGGCAATACTTGTAGATTTCCCACATTGCCCCAAGACGAATGCCCTTCAGGGCTTTCTCGGGGAATTCGAAATATTTGGAATGGTCGGCCACGCTCAGCGGCTGGCCGGGCTGAGGGCGCCCACTGAGGAAGGCCGATGTGACCTCGAACCGTTCAACCGGCAACGACTTGACGATCTGCTCACCGAGGTCAGCAAAATCATGGAGTTTGACGTTGTAGTCCGGCTGTAACTGCAAAACCTTGAAACGAGGCTTCATATTGCTCCATGAGGCAACCAGGCTACTGCGCGCAGCCCGACGTAAAAATCAACTTCAGTCCTGCTTGAGCACCCAAAGCAGTTCGTGACGGCGCACGGCCTTGCGAAAAAACTCATTCTCGCCGTAAGGCGATGGACAACGACCCGCCAGCAATTGTTGCAGCAGACGGCGCATGCGACGCTTGAAAGGCGGCCGGGGTTGCAGGTCATGCATCATCCCCAGCGCCATGGCCTTGTCCTGCTGCTGGCTGACGCTCAACACACGGCAATACGGTTCAAACACCTGGCCGGCATCGAACTGCGGCGGCAACGCCACGCCGGCGCCCGAATCGCCCATGGGCCAGCGGTCGTTATCATGCAGGTGGTTGGCATAGCCGAGCAATGTGTTGGGTTGCCACTCGAGCCCTTGCAACGCTTCGATAACGGCGTTGTAGGCGCAGATATGATCCGGGTGAGGGTCAAGGAGCGGTGTCGGCAACACGATCACCTCGGGCCGCGCCTTGAGCAGCACTGCACGTAGATCGGCAACCAGGTTGACCCACGTCGGAGCACCGTCCCGATCGCCGGGCAGCGCCAGGCTGTTGAACCGGCGAAACAGCCGCGTATCGTCCAATTGCGCTTCGCGGGACGCCTGGGGCTGATCCGGCGCGGCGTGCATGGCCGGCAGCTGCAGGCAGAAGTAACCCAGTTGCACGCACTGTGCCTCGGGAACACCGGCCCAGCGCGGCACGCAAATGCTGTCCCAGGCCCGCAGGCGCCCTTTGAGTCGAGCGGCATCGACCTGCGTCAGGCCCATCTGCTGATAATGCTCGGCTTCGATTTCACCTGCGGTGAGGGTCACGATCCAGGCCTCATCCGCCTGGGCGTACAGGCCAAAGGCAGCCAGTTCGGCGTCGTCGGCGTGAGGGGCGATCACCATCACCCGCTGACGGGCGTGATCCGGCTGACGGAAAATCCACAGCTTCGGCTGGCCGACCACGCGGCAGAATCGGCCGCGCAACGTCAACTCGCCAGCCGCCAGCGTTGCAGCAGAACCGGTCAGATTGAGGTACCGCTTGCCCGCCACACCGCGCTCAAACGCCTGACGATCCCCCGGCAGCTCGACCGCCGGGTCAAGGAAACGCCCGAGCCAACCGCTCTTGAGCTGCACTTGAAGGATCAGCGTCTCGTCACCTGCCAGTTCCAACGGCGTATCCGGCACCCACCGCCCGTTATCCAGGCGCAGGCCAACCTGCTGGCCGCCCGGGGCGAAGCGGTACTGATAGTCGTCCCTGGGCGAATAAAACAGATGATCGGCAAACCAGGCTTCGTGAGCCACCCACAGCAGCAGCGCAAGGATCAGCGGCAGCCACCAGGCCACCAGCACGCCCGTCACGATCAGTACCAGCAAGCCGATCAGCAGCGCGATGCGCTTGTTGCGCCGATGGCGCTTGAGCAATTGCTGTTTGCGGCTCATACGCTGAACACCGGCACCGGGTTGCACCAGCGCTCTTTATATTCACGGTCGGCACGCCCGAAAGAGAAGCGCAGCGGCAAATCCTGCGCGCGCGCATGCTCCCAGGCACTTTGTGTATTGAGGAAACTCAGCACACTCCCCGGGCTGAACGCACGGGTCTCAGGGTCGACGCCACCGTTGACGTACTCAACGCTTATCCATTCGGGCGCTTGAACGCGATACACCACTTGCACGGCGATCGGCGCGTCATTGAGAAACAGCACCGAACCGATCAGGAACGCCTTGAGCAATTCCAGCACCTCGGCCAGACGCTCGGCACCGGTGGCAGGAAAGCCCCAGCGACGCTGGAACAGATCGCAATAAATCGCCGCCAGCTGCGCGCCGGAAAACTCGCTGACCGGGCGCGCCACGCCGCCTGCTTCTTCCAGCAAACGCAATTCACGGCGCTGGTTGTAGCGAAACTTTTTCGACAGGTCTTCGGGAGTACGCGCCATGGCCAATTGCTCGGCCTGGGGCTTGAGGGTACTCACGCGCCCTTGGTTCAGCGCCGACAAATAACGGCCACGGTGACGCAGCGGCACCTGCGCATCGGCGGCTATCGGCAGGATGATCTCGGCATTGCCCAGGTCAAACAGGCCCTTCTTGCCGGTGCGCTTGAGTACGTCCTTGGACAGGGCCAGGTCGCGTCCCCAGGTGGCTATCGCGCCCTTGAGTTCACCGCCCTGCTCCCAGCCCAGGTAACGCACCGAAATCTGCGCCAACCCCGCCAGGCGTTCGATCACCTGGGGATGGGTCGCCACGCTGCCGCCGTAACGCTGCCAGGCCTGGGCATAAACTTCGGCGTCGACAGGCGTCCAGCCACGTTCACGCCAACCCTGGAAGCGGTTCAGCATTTAAACCACAGCGTCATAAGGGTCCACACCATCCTTGACCACCAGGATGTCTTCCATGATCAGGTACTGCAGGTCGGAGCCGAAGAACATGTTCAGCGCGTCAGTCGGCGAGCAGATCATCGCTTCGCCACGACGGTTGAGCGAGGTGTTCAGGGACACGCCGTTGCCGGTCAGTACTTCCAGCTCTTTCATCATGTCGTAGTAGCGCGGGTTGTACTCGCGCTTGAGTACCTGGGCACGGGAGGTGCCGTCTTCGTGCACCACTTCCGGGACGCGGGTCTTCCACTCTTCCGACACTTCAAAGGTGAAGGTCATGAACGGCGCCGGATGGTCGACCTTGATCATTTGCGGGGCCACGGTGTCGAGCATCGACGGGCAGAAAGGCCTCCAGCGCTCGCGGAACTTGATCTGGTGGTTGATACGGTCGGCCACGCCGGTGGCGCTCGGGCAACCGATGATCGAACGACCGCCCAGGGCACGCGGGCCAAACTCCATGCGGCCCTGGAACCAGGCCACCGGGTTGCCGTCGACCATGATCTTGGCGATGCGCTTGGGCATGTTTTCGATCTTGCGCCAGTTCGGCTTGCTTTCATGTTTGGCGCAGGCGGCGATCACGTCTTCGTTGCTGTAGGACGGGCCGAGGTAGACGTGTTCCATCTTCTCCACCGGCACACCACGAGCGTGGGAGACATAGGCGGCCGCACCCACGGCAGTGCCGGCATCGCCGGACGCCGGTTGCACGAACAGCTCCTTGACGTCGTCACGGGCAATGATCTTCTGGTTCAGCTTGACGTTCAGCGCGCAGCCGCCGGCAAAGGCCAGCTTGCCGGTGTCCTTGAGGATGTCGCCCAGGTAGTGGTCGATCATCTGCAAGGCCAGTTTCTCGAACAGTGCCTGCATGCTGGCCGCGTAGTGGATGTACGGCTCGTCGGCAATGTCGCCTTCGCGCTTGGGCCCCAGCCACTCGATCAGTTTTGGCGAGAAGTAGAAGCCCTTGCCCTTCTCCTTATAACGGCGCAGGCCGATGACGTTGGCGTAGTCGGTGTTGATCACCAGCTCGCCATTCTCGAAGGAGGCAAGGCGCGAGAAATCGTACTTGCTGGCATCGCCATACGGCGCCATGCCCATGACCTTGAACTCACCGTCGAGCATCTCGAAACCGAGGAACTCGGTAATTGCGCCATACAGGCCGCCCAGGGAGTCCGGATCGTAGAATTCCTTGATCTTGTGGATCTTGCCGTTTTCGCCATAGCCGAAGAACGTGGTGGCGTACTCACCCTTGCCGTCGATGCCCAGGATCGCGGTTTTCTCCTGGAAGCCCGAGCAGTGATAGGCACTGGAAGCGTGGGCCAGGTGGTGTTCGACCGGTTCGATCTTGATCTTCTTCGGATCGAAGCCCAGTTGCTCCAGGCACCAGACGATCTTGTTGCGGTAGCGCTTGTAGCGACGGTTGCCCATCAGGATCGCGTCGAGTGCGCGGTCCGGGGCGTACCAGTAGCGTTTGGCATAGTGCCAGCGTGCCTCGCCGAACAGGCTGATCGGGGCGAACGGGATCGCCACCACATCAACGTCGCAAGGCTTGATACCGGCCTGTTCCAGGCAGAACTTCGCCGATTCGTAGGGCATGCGGTTCTTTGCATGTTTGTCGCGTACAAAGCGCTCTTCTTCGGCGGCCGCAATCAGCTTGCCGTCGATATACAGGGCCGCGGAAGGATCATGGCTAAGGGCGCCGGACAGGCCAAGAATCGTCAATGCCACTGGGGTCTAGCCTCTTTTAGTCTGCATGCAGGCGCATTGCGCCTGAAAAAAGTGTGCCTCCCGCCCGGGCGAGAAACAGCTAAAGGGCGGGATTATAACTTAAAAGCAGCAGGAAGCTGTTAGCGGCAAGGGCTAGCGAATCTCGATGCTGCCATCGACGCTTTGCCGGTAGAGCGTATAGGGCAGGAAAAGCGTGTCCATGACACCGGAGAGCGGCACATCAATGAATGTCCAGGGGACGCTATTGACCGCCAGGCTGCTCCCCGCATTCGGCGGCCCATGCAGGACACACAGGTTATACGTCACCCCACTGTAGATACGCGGCACGGACTGGCAATAGGTTTTATCCGCCTTGAGCGCGCGAACGGTGACGGCATCTTCACGCATCACAGTGGTGACGGTCCCGCAGCCAACCATCATTGACGCAATCCACGCCAGCACCAGCAACTTCATAGGTGTTGTGCACATACCCAGCTCTTTTTTCAGGAATGAGGTCGAAAATCTAGCATCGCCCCTCTAACGGTCCAGCCGCCTGGCGCCGTCGCTTTGCGTGGGAAACTTCCTGTTCAGCCCAACGGCAATCGGGTTCGGCAAAATCGAGGGGAATCGTTAAACTTGCGACATTTGCGCCTACGCCACTCAACATGCGTTGCGCCACGGACTCGGCCTCTTCATGACCCTACCCGCTCCCTCCCGCCTCGCCCTGCTCCTGCTGGGCCTGTGCTCCACCGTCCAGGCCGAAGAAACGCCGTTGATGCTTGACCCCAGCGTGGTCACCGGCTCGCGCAGCGCCAGCCCGACCTTCGACCTGCCGTACTCGGTGGACGCTATCAACCGCGAACAGATCAGCGACGGCCAACTGGGCATCAACGCCTCCGAAGCCCTGTCCCGCGTCCCTGGCCTGGTGGTGCAGAACCGCCAGAACTATGCGCAGGACCTGCAGATTTCTTCCCGTGGCTTCGGCGCCCGCTCGGCGTTCGGGGTGCGCGGCATCAAGCTGGTTGCCGACGGCATCCCCGCCAGCACCCCGGATGGCCAGGGCCAGGCGGCAACGTTCAATCTCGACACCGCTGAACGCCTCGAAGTCCTGCGCGGCCCGGCAGCGACGCTGTATGGCAGCAACGCCGGCGGGGTGATCCAGATGTTCTCCCGCGACGGCGAAGGCCCGCCACGCATCGGCGCCGAAACCCTGGTGGGCAGCGATGGACTGAACAAAAACCACCTCACCGCCGAAGGCGCAGCCGAGGGTGCAGGCTTCGTGCTCGACGCCTCGCGCATGGACACCAATGGCTACCGCGACCACAGCAGCGCGCGCCGTGACCAGACGTTCGCCAAGTTCAACTTCCAGCCGGATGACGACAGCAAGCTGGCGTTGATCTATAGCAGCCTGGAACAGAACGGTACGCAGGACCCGCTGGGGCAGACCTGGGCAGCGTACAAAGCTGACCCGCGTTCGGTGAGCGCCAATGCATTGACCTATAACACGCGTAAAAGTATCGATCATCAGCAACTGGGCATGAACTACGAGCGCTACATCGGTGCTGCGACGCTGCAGGTGAATGCGTATACGGGGCGACGGAGTGTGATTCAGTACCTGTCGATCCCCAGGGGCACACCCGCCAACGAGCGCGGCGGTGGCGTGGTGCAATTTGACCGCACGTTCTACGGTGGCAGCGCGCGCTGGATGCAACCCATCGAGAGCGCACCGGGGGAGTTGACGATCATCGCGGGCCTGGACTTCGACCAGAGCGAAGACAGCCGCCACGGCTACCAGAACTACAGCGGCGCCACCCTGGGCGTGAAAGGCCAGCTCCGCCGCGATGAAATCGACACCGCGCGCAGCCTCGATCCTTACCTCCAGGCCAACTGGGCCCTGGACCGCTGGACCCTGCAAGCCGGCATTCGCCACAGCACCATGGAGCTGGAGGTGGACGATCAATTCCTCGGCAACGGCGACGCCAGCGGCAACAAGACCTACCAGAAGAACACGCCGTCGATGAGCGTGATGTACGCCTTCACGCCCGACCTGCACGGTTACGTCAGTGCCGGCAAAGGCTTCGAAACGCCCACCCAGGCCGAGCTGGCCTATGCGCCGGGTAACGTGGAGGGTTTCAACTTTGGCTTGAAGCCGTCTGAAAGCACGCAATATGAAATCGGTGTGAAGGCACAACTGAACAACACCCGCGTCAACGCTGCGCTTTTTCAGATCACCACTGAAGACGAACTGGTCGTGCAGCAATCCATCGGCGGGCGCACCAGCTACCAGAATGCCGGGCGCACGCTGCGCCGTGGCTTCGAACTTGGGGTCGAGAGCCAACTCAGCGAGCATTGGAGCGCCAACCTCGCCTACACCCGCCTGCAAGCGACCTACGACAGCGACTTCGCCAGCGGCGCTAATACCATCGACAAAGGCAACTACCTGCCCGGCGTTCCGCAAACCACACTGTTCACCGAACTGAACTGGAAACCGCGGGACTGGGTCAGTACCGCCATCGAAGGCATGTACCGCAGCAAAGTCTACGTTGAAGACACCAACCGCCAACACGCCGCACCGGGCTACAGCGTATTCAACTGGCGTGCGCGGTTTGAGCAGAAAGTGGAGCACTGGACGTTTCACCAGACCTTGCGCCTGGATAACCTGCTGGATCGTCAGTACGTGGGGTCGGTGATTGTGGGGGACGGTAATGGTCGCTATTACGAAGCGGCGCCGGGGCGCTCCTGGTATGCGGGGGCTGGGGCTGAATACCAATTCTAATGTGGGAGGGAGCTTGCTCCCGATAGCGGCGGGTCAGTTACACATGCATCCACTGACACACCGCATCGGGGGCAAGCCCCCTCCCACATTTGACGGTATTTACATATCTGAAGCTGTGAACGCAGCCAGTGTGGGAGGGGGCTTGCTCCCGATAGCAGTGGGTCAGTTACACATGCATACACTGACACACCGCATCGGGGGCAAGCCCCCTTCCAGATTTGACTGTATTTACACATCTGAAGCTGTGAACACAGCCAGTGTGGGAGGGGGCTTGCCCCCGATAGCGGCGGGTCAGTTACACATGCATACACTGACACACCGCATCGGGGGCAAGCCCCCTCCCACATTTGACGGTATTTACATATCTGAAGCTGTGAACACAGCCAGTGTGGGAGGGGGCTTGCCCCCGATAGGGCCGCAGGCCCGCTTCACCCGGCGACGCTGACCTCGTTGGGCAACCGCTGATCGATCACCTGATACAACGCACTGTCCTGCGGCCAGTTACGCATGAACCGCGCACGATCCTTGGCATACGCCGCAGCGAAGCTGGCGACCGAGGGGTGCTGGCACATCGCATCCAGATCGATCATCGCCCAGCGTCCTTCGCTCCAGAACAGGTTATGCCCCTTGAAATCCCCATGGCTGATGCGCGCTTCGATCAACTCGGCGAACAACTGGTCCAGCGCCAGCAGTTCATCTTCCGGCGCGTCGCCGCGTTCGACATAGGGCGCAAAGCGCTCGATGATGTCCGGCCCCGGCAGGTATTCGGTGACCAGATAGGCACGGCTGCGCAACCAGAAAAAGCGCTTCTCCAGGACCGCCAGCGGCTTGGGCGTAGCAAAGCCGAGGAACGCAAGGCGATTGCCTTCGCGCCAGGAATGCCAGGCACGGCTCGGACGCCAGAAGCGTTTGAGCCAGTGGGTGAAACCCTTGATGTTGTAGCGCTTGATCACCAGAGGTCGGCCGGCCACCTCGACCCTGGCCACGCTCGCGGCGCCGCCGGTCTTGTACAGATGGCCCTGGTCAAGCAGCGCATCGGCCTTTTCAAGCACTGGCAGCATGGCCGCCTCTTCCTCACGGCGAATCGCGCGCAGGCCAAAGGCGCCACGCACCACGCTGAACAGCGTGCACTCGCGGCCGACCTTGTTCAGGTAGTCGCGCAAGCGCCAGGCGCTGACTTTGCGCACCTGCTTTTCGAGAGCCTCCAGCGGCAAGGCATGTTCGCCGTTGGCCAGCAGGTAATACACCAGCAATTCTTCGGTAAAAGGCGCGAGGTTTTTCGGCAACTGGGCAAAGAACACCCCGAGGTTTTCCAGCACGCGATTGCGCGACAGCGGCTTGCCCGCCTCTTCGACACGAATCCCCGCGCCATCGATCAGATACAGCCTGCCGCCCTGGCGCAGCAGGTTGTCCAGGTGCAGGTCTTCCTGCCACAAGCCCTTGGCATGCATTTGCGCAATCGCGCCCAGCGCTTCGGCGAGCACGGCGGTTTGTTCGTCGGCCAATGGCGGCAGGCCTTCGACAGCGTGCCAGGCGTCGGCCAGGCTGTGGGCGCCTTCAAGAAACTCGAACAGCAGCCAGCCACCCTCGCCTTCCTGCAAGCCGTCGGCCAGCAACAGCGGCGTGGTCAGGCCTTGTTCGGCCAGCACACGCACCCCGCTGCGCTCACGCTGGAAATGCCGCGCCGCCGAGCTGCCAACCAGCAGCTTGGCCAGCACCGGGCGACCGCGCCACACCGCGGCGCCGACGTAGCGCTGCCCCGGCAATACCCGCAGCAGGCTGAGCAGTTGCAATTGCCCAGGGCCTGCCGCATCGACCAGGTCGAGGGTCAGCGGCAGGCTGGGAGTACGGCCGGCGTGTTTCAGCTCGGATAAACGCATCAGCGGTTCTCCTTGTGGCTGCGGCGCGCGGTAAGACGCTGATACCAGGTGGCGACCAGTGCACTGTCTTCAGGTTGCTCAAGATACGCCGCCAGGAGTTGTCGCACCTGCGCATCCGACCACTGCGGCGCGCGCCGCAGCAGCGGCTCCAGGTCCTTGACCCGGTCACGCCAGCCGAACAACAGCGGGCGGGTTTTCTCGAGGTCGATCAACTGCGCGGCGTAACCGTCAGCGGTGGCCTGCAGGAAAATATGCTTGGGATAAAAACAGCCGTGCACCTGCCCTACGCTGTGCAAATGACGCGCAAGCCTGCCGCACGCCAGCAGGATGGCGCGTTGCTGGACGTCGCTCGACTGCGACCAGTGCTCCAGCAACGAGTCCAGGTCATTCCAACCGTCCAGGGCGCGGGTAAGCAACATCGCGCGGCGCTCGCCCTTGACCTTGCGCTCGCCGAAGAACGCCGCCTGCAAGGCAGGAATGCCCAGCTTGCGGTACAGGCTGATATTGCGAAACTCACGGGCAAAACTTGGCTCGCCGAACGGCCGGTGCAAGGTACGCGTCAGGTAGTTGCTCTGGCGCTTGAGGTAGTAACCCTGACCTTCAAGTTCCAGGCGATACACGCTGCTCCATCCGTCGCCGCTGGTGTTGGGCTCATCCACCGCATCCAGTTGCTTGGCCCACAACGTGTCGAAGGTAGCCAGGCCGTTGCGCTCAAGCAACGCGCGGTCTTCGGCCGCCAGGAAATCACTCATTCACGCCCCTCGAAAAACTTCACCACATGGCGAATCCGTTGTTTGTCTGACGTCGTCAGGTGCGTGCGTTGGCGGTATTGCATGTAGAAACGCAGGCGCTGGGTGGCCGACAGATGATACTTGGCGACCTTGTCCAGGCAGGCCAGGTCCTTGGTAATGCGGTATTTGAGCCAGAAGCCGCGCCAGAAATCGCCGTTGGGACAGTCGATCATGTACAGGGTGCGCTGATCGTCCACCAGCAGGTTGCGCCACTTCAAGTCGTTATGGGTGAAGCGATGATCGTGCATGGTCCGCGTGTACTCGGCGAGCTGACGGCTGATACCGTCAACCCAGCGAGGGTCTTTCAGGCGCGGGTCATTACGCTCGGCCAACAGCGACATATCCTCGGTCCTGGGCAATTCCCGGGTGATCATTGCACCGCGGTCATAGGCCAGGCCCTTGCGATCCAGGCCCCAAGCCACCACATCGGCCGTGGGAATGCCCCATTTGGCGAAGCGCTTGAGGTTCTGCCATTCGGACTTCACCCGCGGCTTGCCCAGGTAGCGGCGCAGGCCTTTGCCGGCACCGACATAGCGCTTGACGTAATAATTGATCCCGCCCCGCTCCACCCGGATCACTTCCGACAGCGGATCGCGGGTCAGGCGCTCACCCTGCAGGGCGAACACCGCTTCCAGGCTGCCAAAGTCGTCCGAGAGCGCAGCGTAGGCCGGTTCCAGCGTCCAACCCGCCATCAGAGCGCATCCCCGTAACGCTGCTTGCGCGCGTAGAGCTTGTCGGCCTTGCCTTGCAGCCACAGCAACAGGGCGCCTTCTTCGGCGAGGATCTGGCGCAGCGGCTGCTGGAAATAGCCCTTGAGAAAGCGCAGTTTGTCGCGGCGGGTCAGACCGATGTCCAGCGCCGAGAAGTACAGCGCCGCCAGGTCCTTGTCGCGCCAGCGCCGGCTGATCCGGTCGCGGGTCTGGGCGCGGTGCAGGTCGATGATCGAGAGTTTGAAATTGTCGGCCGTCACCGCTGTATCGGTGTGCAGCAGGAAGTGGCAGATGTAACAGTCACGGTGGTTGACGCCGCCGCGATGCATCATGCCGGTCATGCGCGCCACTTCGGCGATCAGCGCGCGCTTGAGACGCGGCTGCGGCGGCTGCTTGAGCCAGTCGATACTGAAATCTTCCAGGCTGACAGTCGGCGCCAATTCTTCGGTAATGATGAACGAGTGCTGATCGGCCGGGTTACTGCCCCGCTCGCCATAGGCCACGGCGGTCATGGTCGGCACGCCCAGTGCCTGCAAGCGCTGGATCGCCAGCCATTCCTGACCGGCGCCCAGCACTGGCAGCTTGGCGGTGACCAGGTTCTTGACGATCTCGCCCCAGCCGATCCCACGGTGGATCTTCACAAAATAGCCGCGGCCATCCACCTCGGTACGCAGTGTGCGACGCGCCTCCAGTTCACGGTACACCTCGCCTTCCAGGCGCTCGACAGCGGCGAACGCATCGTGCCCGGCCCAGAGGGTTTTGAACGGTTCGGCAAGCATCAATTTCATGGTTTTGGCTCCGCCAGAATCACATCCGCAGCGTGCTGCGGCATGCTGTAGAGGTCGGCCGTCTCGGCGAAGGCCAACCCATTGCGGCCCCAGGCCGCGCGCTGTGCAGAATCAGACAACATCCGCGCCAGGTACCCGTTGAGCTGCGCCTGTTCGAACGGCTCATCCAGCACCAGGCCACTGTCGGCTTCGCCGATGTAATGGGCATAACCACAGACCGCCGAGACCAGCACCGGCAGCCCGGCCACCAGGGCTTCGAGCAGAACAGTGCCGGTGTTTTCGTTATACGCCGGGTGGATCAACAGGTCGGCGCCCAGCAGGAAACGCGGGATGTCGCTGCGCCCCTTGAGGAACTGCACGTTATCGCCCAAACCCAATGTGGCGCTCTGCAATTGGAATACTTTGGGGTCGTCCTGGCCGATTACAAACAGACGGGTGCGTTTCTTCAATTCGGACGGTAACGCCGCCAGCGCCTTGAGGCTGCGGTCGACGCCCTTGGTCTTGAAGCCGGAACCGATCTGCACCAGCAGCAAGTCATCCTCGCCCAGGCCGAATTCCTTGCGAAACCCTTCGCGAATCCGGGCCGCATCCGGCGGCGCACGGCGATCCTGGGCAATGCCCGGCGGCAGCAGATGGAAGCGTTCCAGCGGTGTGGCGTAATGCTTGATGAACAGCGGTTGCTGCACCTCGGAAATCATCAGGATTTCGGTCTTGGCGTCCTTGGCAAACACCGCGCGCTCGTAGTCGGCAAAGTGCTTGTAACGAGCAAAATAGCGGTACAGCGAATGACGCAGGTTTTGCGCCTTGTCTTCAAAGCAGCCATCAGCGGCGTAGTACACGTCCAGGTCGGGCATCTTGTTGAAGCCGATCAGGCGATCCACCGGGCGCCTGGCAAGGTCGGCTTTCATCCAGGCGCTGAGCTTTTCGTTGCGCCGATGGTTGAAGAAGGCCTTGACCGGTGCCACCAGCACTTCGAAGCCCGGCGGGATATCACCCTCCCAAATCAAGGTGTACACGCGGATTTTATGTCCGCGTTGCTGGCACTCCAGGGCGATGCGCATGAAGTCGCGCTGCAGGCCACCGAAGGGAAAGTATTTGTACAGTACGAAAGCCAGTTGCATCAGTGCAGCTCCTCAGCCAGTAACAACGTGCTCAGCCGGCTCGCTACACGCTCAGGATTCAGGCGCGTGAAGCACAGCGGCGACTCGCGCTTGATGTCGAACCGCCGCAGGTCATCGGCGGTGGGTTGATAAGTGCATTGCTTTTGCAGGCACGGCGCACACGGCCAGTCGCTGGCCAGGTGGATCTGGGCTTTGCCGTAGGCGCCGGTGAGCCCAGGATTGGTCGGCCCGAACAGCGAAATGGTCGGCACATCCAGCGCAGCCGCCAGATGGCCCAGGCCGGTATCCACCGCCACACAGGCACGGGCACCGGCCAACACACGGGCCACGCCCGCCAGGTTCAGTTTTGGCAGCACTTCGGCATTGGCCAGGCCTTGAGCCAGGCGCTCGGCGCGGGCTTTTTCGACGGCGTTGCCCCACGGCAATTTCACGTCCACGCCCAGGCGGCCCATGCGTTCGGCCAGTTCGCGCCAGTAGGCCTCGGGCCAGTGCTTGGTGTCCCAGGTCGTGCCGTGCAGCAGCAGCACGAAGGGTTTCTTCGGCGGCAGGCCCAGCAGTTTCTCGCCGCTCAGGCCATAGTCGCCCAGGCCCTTGGGCAGGTCGTAACCCAACGCCACGGCAAACAGTTGGCGCAAACGCTCCACCGCATGTTGCCCACGGGCCACGGCCAGGCAGCGGGAATAAAAGTGCGCCGCCAGGGGTTCGCGTGCCGAGCTTTTATCGAACCCGGCTACCGGCGCCCGCACGTAGCGCGTCAGCCAGGCACTTTTCAACAGGCCCTGGGCGTCGATCACCAGGTCATATCGGGTCGACTGCACTGCCTGTTTGAACCGCCGCCATTCGCCGCTCTTGAGGGTTTGCCAGAGGTTCTTGCGCCAGCGACGAATCGCCACCGGGATCACCTTGTCCACCGCCGGGTGCCAGGTCGGGATTTCGGCGAAGCCTTCTTCCACCACCCAATCGAAACGGATGCCGGGGATCGCCCGCGCCGCGTCGGTCAGTGCCGGCAAGGCGTGGATCACGTCGCCCAGGGATGAGGTCTTGATTACCAGTACCCGCAACTCAATGAACCTCGACCACGTCGCCCTGCAATCGCTGCAAGGCATCGTTCACCGGCTGCGGCAGCAATTGGCGCAGGCAATTGTAGTGGCCGAAACGGCAGGTGCGCTCAAAACAGGGGCTGCAATCCAGGCCCAGGCGCACCACTTCGACCTTGTCCGCCAGGGGCGGGGTGAAGCCGGGTGACGTCGAGCCGTACACCGCCACCAAGGGACGATTCAGCGCGGCGGCGACGTGCATCAGGCCCGAATCATTGGACACCACCGCGTCGGCGCAGGACAGCAAGTCGATGGCCTCGGCCAGGGACGTTTCGCCACTGAGGTTGACCGCCTCTTCGCGCAGGCCCGGAATCAGGCGCTGGCGAATATCCTCACCCACCGAATGATCGTTTTTGGAGCCAAACAGCCACACCTGCCAGCCTTCGCGAATCCTGGTCTCGGCAACGTTGGCGTAGTGCTCCGACGGCCAGCGCTTGGACTCGCCGAACTCGGCGCCCGGGCACAGCGCCAATACCGGGCGATCCAGCGTCAGGCCGAACTTGGCCAACGCCGCAGCACGGGTCACCGGGTCAATCTGCAAGCTGGGGCGCGGGTACGGCTCGGGCAATTGCGCGCCCGGCTCGTAGGCCAGGGCCATGAAACGTTCGATCATCAGCGGGTAGCGGGCTTTATCCAGGGTGCGTACGTCATTGAGCAGCACGTAGCGAAACTCGCCGCGCCAGCCGGTACGCTTGGGGATGCCGGCAAAAAACGGCACCAGCGCCGACTTCAGCGAGTTGGGCAACAGGATGGCCTGGTCGTACTGGCCGGCCATGGCTTTGCCGATGCGACGGCGGGTCGCCAATTCCAGCGCGCCATGGCCGAGCGGAAAGCTCAAGGCCTTGCGCACTTGCGGCATACGCTCAAGGATCGGCCGGCTCCATTCAGGAGCGAGCACGTCGATCTGGCAGTCCGGATAGCGCAGCCGCAGGCACTGGAACAGTGTCTGCGCCATCACCATGTCTCCGACCCAGCTGGGCCCAACGATCAGAATATTCATGTCATTTCCACAAACGATGCGGGGAGGCTTATGCCTCCCCGCCCTAATAGTGTTTCAGCTCAAGCCCAGCGTTTGCCAGATTCGCATCACCTGTCGCCGTTCGTCGGCGAACTGGTCACCGGGCACCGTACCGGCCTCGTTCTGCAAGGCTTGGCGGTGCGCGGCTGAGCGGTAGGCCTTATACACTTCACGCAACAAGTGAGCATCGGCGGCGGGCATCAGCCCGACCTGCTCCAGGCCCTCGAGGATGCGGATATTGTCGGTGTAGCGCAGCAACGATGGATGTTGCGCAGACCACGCCAAAGCCGCGTATTGCACCATAAATTCAATATCGACGATACCTCCGGCGTCCTGCTTGAGGTCGAACAGCGCCGTGGCTTCAAAGGCATTGGCGCCCCTGCCGGCCGCTGTGGCCCTGGTACCCAGGTTATCGCGCATCTTGGCGCGCATCTCACTGACCTCCAGGCGCAGCTTGGCCAGATCCCGCTCACGCCCCAACACGTTAGCGCGTACCTGCTCGAATGCATGGCCCACATCCTGGCTGCCGACCAGGACACGTGCGCGAATCAGCGCCTGATGCTCCCAGGTCCAGGCTTCATTTTGTTGATAGCGGTCAAACGCGCCCAGCGAACTGACCAACAAGCCGGACGCGCCTGAAGGTCGCAGACGCATATCCACTTCGTACAACTGGCCGGAGTTGGTCTGGGTGGTCAGCAGATGAATGATGCGCTGGCCCAGGCGCGTGAAGAACTGCGCGCCGTCGATCGGCTTGGCGCCGTCGGTCTCGGCCTGCGGGTCGCCGTCATGGATAAACACCAGGTCCAGGTCCGAACCATGCCCCAGTTCGATACCGCCGACCTTTCCGTAACCGACAATGATGAACCCGGGATCGCACAGGCTGCCGTCCAGCCGTTGCGGCGAGCCATGCCGGGCCACGGTCTGGCGCCAGGCCAGGGCCAGCACTTGCTCGAGAATGGCTTCGGCGAGCCAGGTGAGGTAGTCGCTGACTTTCATCAACGGCAGGCTACCGGCGATTTCCGACGCGGCCACGCGCAGACGGTGCGCCAGTTTGAAATGGCGCAGCGCTTCCATCTGCTGCTCGAGGTCGTCTTCGGGGATACGCGTGAGGCGCTCGCGCAACTCGGCGGCCAGTTCCGGCGCCAGCGGTGGCTTGAACAGGCGCCCTTCGTTGAGCAATTCATCCAGCAACAGCGGAAAGCGCGTGATCTGCTCGGCGATCCACGGGCTCGCGGCGCACAGGGTCAGCAGACGGCGCAGGGCGTCGGGGTTTTCGGTGAGCAGCACCAGGTACGCGGAACGCCGGGCGACGGCTTCCACCAGCGGCAATACGCGCTCAAGTACCAGGTCCGGATTGGCGTGCTCGACCGCCTGCGCCAGCAAGCGCGGGATAAACGCATCCAGCCGCTCGCGACCGAGGCGCTGCATGGCGCGCAGTTGCGGGCTACCGCGCAGGCCGGCCAGGGCTTTGAGCGCCTTGGGCGCGTCAGTAAAGCCGCCTTCGCCCAATTGGCGGCAGGCCGCGTCGTCGTCCTGGGACTCTTCCCACAGCGGCAGCCATTCTCCGCCGACGACCAACTCGCTTTCTTCACCCTCTTCTTCATCAGGGTCGGCAATCACTTGGCGGAAATGCCAATCCACCCGCCCACGCCAATACATCAGGCGCTCGTGGAACGCGGCCCAATCGGCAAAGCCCAGCATGAAGGCAATGCGCGCCTGGTCTTCGGGGCTGTCCGGGAGCATCTGGGTCTGGCGGTCGGCAATCGCCTGGATCGCGTGTTCGGTGTAACGCAGGAATTCGTAGCCATTGCGCAGCTCGGCAATCACCGCCGGCGGCAGGTAACCCTGGCCTTCCAGGGTGCCGAGCACGTTCAACAGCGGGCGTTGCTGCAGGCTGAGGTCGCGACCACCGTGGATCAGTTGAAACGCCTGGGCGATAAATTCGACCTCGCGAATACCGCCCGAACCCAGCTTGATATTGTCGGCCATGCCTTTGCGCCGAACTTCCTGCTGGATCAACTGCTTCATGGTGCGCAGCGCTTCGATGGCCGAGAAGTCCAGGTAACGGCGATAGACGAACGGGCGCAGCATGTCGAGCAGTTGCGCGCCGGCCACCTGGTCTCCGGCGACGACGCGGGCCTTGATCATGGCGTAGCGTTCCCAGTCGCGGCCCTGGTCCTGGTAGTACTGCTCCAGCGCATTGAAGCTGAGCACCAGCGCGCCCGCCGAACCGTAGGGGCGCAGGCGCATGTCAACGCGGAACACGAAACCGTCGACCGTCATCGGGTCGAGCGCCTTGATCAATTTTTGACCAAGACGGATGAAAAACTCCTGGTTATCCAGGGAGCGCTTGACCCCCACTGTCTCGCCGCCTTCGGGGTAAGCGAAGATCAGGTCGATATCCGACGACAGGTTCAGCTCCACCGCCCCAAGCTTACCCATGCCGAGGATGACCATGTGCTGCGCCTCACCGCTGCGCCGCCCGGTGGGCGTGCCGAACTGCACGCAATGGCGCTGGTACAGCCACTGATAGGCCTGGTCAATGCAGGCGTCGGCCATGTCGGAGAGATCGCGACAGGTTTGCACCAGGTCAGCCTGGCGGGTCAGGTCGCGCCAGATGATGCGCACCTGCTGGCGCGTGCGCTGGCGGCGCAGTACACGGCCCATCTGGTCTTCTGTTTCAGCCTGTTGCACGGCACCGGCAATCTGCCCGCACAGTTCACCCGGCGCAAAACTGCGGTCCAGCTCACCCCAGGCCACCAGTTCGAGCAACATCAAAGGGTCACGAACACTCTGTTCAATCACAAAATCACTGGCGGCGCACACCCGCGCGAAGTCGGCCCAGCGTTGCGGCGTCCAGCCAGAAAGGCCATGATCGTCATCCAGCGCGGCCACAGCGTCACGAAATGACTGCTCGGCCCGGCTGGCATAAGGCAACAGAATGGCCGGCAGTTCGGCCAGCGTTGGAAGGCTCATGGTCTATCCTTGATCGGCGGGTAAATGGCGGGTAGTTGTGAACGCAGGAGCCCTGCTCGATGAAGGACTGTCGAACAAAAGTTAGAAATAGCTGAAATTAAATTAATCTTGGCAGGCAACATCAAACTTTCACCTTTTCTTGTTCGCAATAGACCAACAATAACGATTATGCTCACCAGCCAGACCGAGCCATACGCTCAGTCTTGTGTAGTTTTACTACTCGTATATACATTCGAAAGGCTGAAATGGCCGACGATTTGTAGTAAAACTACAGGACGCCGAAGCAACCTTCGGCCATCCAAGAATTTATGTCGTCTGCCCACAAGGCCAGTCGCAAACTTCAGGCAACCGATTCTGGTAGCCTTTCCGCCCTGGAGCAAGCCATGCAAGACCTCGATCCCGTCGAAACCCAGGAATGGCTGGACGCCCTGGAATCGGTTCTCGACAAAGAAGGCGAAGACCGTGCTCATTACCTGATGACCCGTATGGGCGAACTCGCGACCCGCAGCGGCTCGCAGTTGCCTTACGCCATCACTACGCCATACCGCAACACCATCCCCGTTACCCACGAAGCACGCATGCCTGGCGACCTGTTCATGGAACGCCGCATTCGCTCGCTGGTACGCTGGAACGCCATGGCGATGGTAATGCGCACGAACTTGAAAGATTCGGACCTGGGCGGTCACATCTCCAGCTTCGCTTCCAGCGCAACCCTGTATGACATCGGCTTCAACTACTTCTTCCAGGCCCCGACCGACGAACACGGTGGCGACCTGATCTACTTCCAGGGCCACACTTCGCCCGGCGTCTACGCCCGTGCGTTCATGGAAGGCCGCATCAGCGAAGAACAAATGAACAACTTCCGCCAGGAAGTCGACGGTCAGGGCCTGTCGTCCTACCCACACCCTTGGCTGATGCCTGATTTCTGGCAGTTCCCGACGGTATCCATGGGCCTGGGCCCGATCCAGGCGATCTACCAGGCACGCTTCATGAAGTACCTGGAAGCCCGTGGCTTCATCCCCGAAGGCAAGCAGAAAGTCTGGTGCTTCCTGGGCGACGGCGAGTGCGACGAGCCGGAATCCCTGGGCGCCATCTCCCTGGCCGGCCGCGAGAAGCTGGACAACCTGATCTTCGTCATCAACTGCAACCTGCAGCGCCTCGACGGCCCGGTTCGCGGCAACGGCAAGATCATCCAGGAACTCGAAGGCGTATTCCGCGGCGCTCACTGGAACGTGACCAAAGTCATCTGGGGCCGTTTCTGGGACCCACTGCTGGCCAAGGACGTCGACGGTATCCTGCAGCGTCGCATGGACGAAGTCATCGACGGCGAGTACCAGAACTACAAAGCCAAAGACGGCGCGTTTGTTCGCGAGCACTTCTTCAACACGCCTGAACTCAAGGCGATGGTTGCCGACCTGTCCGACGACGAGATCTGGAAACTCAACCGTGGCGGCCACGACCCGTACAAGGTCTACGCGGCGTACCACGAAGCGGTCAACCACAAGGAACAACCCACCGTCATCCTGGCCAAGACCATCAAGGGTTATGGCACCGGTGCCGGCGAAGCGAAGAACACCGCGCACAACACCAAGAAAGTCGACGTCGACAGCCTGAAGCTGTTCCGCGACCGCTTCGACATCCCGGTCAAGGACGAAGAGCTGGAGAACCTGCCGTTCTTCAAGCCTGAGCCGAACAGCGCCGAAGCCCGCTACCTCAGCGAGCGTCGTAGCGCACTGGGCGGTTTCGTGCCGCAACGCCGCGCCAAGAGCATGAGCATCCCGACGCCGCCACTCGATACCCTCAAGGCGATCCTGGACGGCTCGGGCGACCGTGAAATCTCCACCACCATGGCCTTCGTGCGCATCCTCGCGCAACTGGTCAAGGACAAGGAAATCGGTTCGCGCATCGTCCCGATCATCCCGGACGAAGCCCGTACCTTCGGTATGGAAGGTATGTTCCGTCAGTTGGGCATCTACTCCTCCGTCGGCCAGCTCTACGAGCCAGTCGATAAAGACCAGGTGATGTTCTACAAGGAAGACAAGAAAGGCCAGATCCTCGAAGAAGGCATCAACGAAGCGGGCGCCATGAGCTCCTTCATCGCTGCGGGTACTTCGTACTCCAGCCACAACCAGCCGATGCTGCCGTTCTACATCTTCTACTCGATGTTCGGCTTCCAGCGCATTGGCGACCTGGCCTGGGCAGCCGGCGACAGCCGTACCCGTGGCTTCCTGATCGGCGGCACCGCCGGCCGCACCACGCTGAACGGCGAAGGCCTGCAACACGAAGACGGTCACAGCCACATCCTGGCTGCCACCATCCCGAACTGCCGCACCTTTGATCCAACCTACGGCTACGAGCTGGCGGTGATCATCCAGGACGGCATGAAGAAGATGACCGAAGAGCAGCAGGATGTTTTCTACTACATCACCGTGATGAACGAGTCCTACCAGCAGCCAGCCATGCCGGCCGGCGTGGAAGAAGGCATCATCAAGGGCATGTACCTGCTCGAAGAAGACACCAGGGAAGCGGCGCACCACGTGCAGCTGATGGGCTCCGGCACCATCCTGCGCGAAGTGCGTGAAGCGGCGAAGATCCTGCGTGACGAATTCAACGTCGGCGCCGACGTGTGGAGCGTGACCAGCTTCAACGAACTGCGTCGCGACGGCCTGGCCGTGGAGCGCAGCAACCGCCTGCACCCTGGCCAGAAGCCAGCCAAGAGCTATGTCGAAGAATGCCTGGCCGGCCGTAAAGGTCCAGTCATCGCCTCTACCGACTACATGAAACTGTTTGCTGAACAAATTCGCCAGTGGGTCCCGTCCAAGGAATTCAAAGTCCTGGGCACCGACGGTTTCGGCCGCAGTGACAGCCGCAAGAAGCTGCGTCACTTCTTCGAAGTCGACCGTCACTTCGTGGTGTTGGCAGCCCTGGAAGCCTTGGCTGACCGTGGTGAGATCGAACCCAAGGTGGTGGCTGACGCTATCGTCAAGTTCGGGATCAACCCGGAAAAACGCAACCCACTGGACTGCTGAGGAGATTTTTTGTGAGCGAACTCATTCGCGTACCTGACATCGGCAGCGGTGAAGGTGAAGTAATCGAGCTGTTTGTGAAGGTCGGCGACACCGTCGAAGCTGACCAGAGCATCCTGACCCTGGAGTCGGACAAGGCGAGCATGGAAATCCCTGCTCCCAAGGCCGGTGTGGTCAAGAGCCTGAAAGTGAAGCTGGGCGACCGCCTGAAAGAAGGCGACGAACTGCTGGAGCTGGAAATCGAAGGCGCTGCCGATGCAGCCCCTGCGGCTGCCGCTCCGGCCGCCGCTGCACCTGCACCTGCTGCTGAACAGCCTGCCGCTGCCGCCGAGGCCCCAGCGGCCCCGGCTGCCGCACCTGCCGCCGCCAGCGTCCAGGACATTCACGTCCCGGACATCGGCTCGTCGGGCAAGGCCAAGATCATCGAGCTGCTGGTCAAGGTCGGCGACACCGTCGAAGCCGACCAGTCGCTGATCACCCTGGAGTCCGACAAGGCCTCCATGGAAATCCCATCGCCGGCTGCCGGCGTGGTGGAAAGCATTGCGGTCAAGCTGGAAGACGAAGTCGGCACCGGTGACTTCATCCTCAAGCTGAAAGTACAAGGCGCCGCGCCTGCCGCCGCGCCAGCGCCAGCGACGGCGGCTGCTCCGGCTGCCAAGGCTGAAGCGGCTCCGGCCGCTGCCGCTGCAACACCTGCTGCGGCACCGGCTGCAAAAGCCGAGGCCGCTCCGGCCCCTGCTGCTGCCGCACCTGCGCCAAGCGGTGCCAAGGTTCACGCCGGCCCGGCTGTACGCCAACTGGCCCGTGAATTCGGCGTCGAGCTGAGCGCCGTCTCGGCCAGCGGTCCTCACGGTCGCGTGCTGAAGGAAGACGTGCAGGCTTACGTCAAGACCATGATGCAGAAGGCCAAGGAAGCGCCAGCTGCCGGCGGCGCTACCGGCGGCTCGGGCATTCCGCCGATCCGTACCGTCGATTTCAGCCGTTTCGGCGAAATCGAAGAAGTGCCGATGACCCGCCTGATGCAGATCGGCGCGGCCGGTCTGCACGCGAGCTGGCTGAACATCCCGCACGTGACTCAGTTCGACCAGGCCGATATCACCGACCTGGAAGCCTTCCGCGTTGCGCAGAAAGCCGTGGCCGAGAAGGCCGGTGTGAAACTGACCGTGCTGCCCCTGCTGCTCAAGGCCTGTGCGCACCTGCTCAAGGAACTGCCGGACTTCAACAGCTCGCTGGCGCCAAGCGGTAAAGCGATCATCCGCAAGAAGTACGTGCACATCGGCTTTGCGGTCGACACGCCTGACGGCCTGCTGGTACCGGTCATCAAGAACGTCGACCAGAAGAGCCTGCTGCAACTGGCTGGCGAAGCTGCTGCGCTGGCCGCCAAGGCCCGCGACAAGAAGCTCACCCCGGACGACATGCAGGGCGCATGCTTCACCATCTCCAGCCTCGGGCACATTGGCGGTACGGGCTTCACGCCAATCGTCAATGCGCCGGAAGTGGCGATCCTGGGTGTGTCCAAGGCAACCATCCAGCCTGTCTGGGACGGTAAAGCGTTCCAGCCCAAGCTGATGCTGCCACTGTCGTTGTCCTACGATCACCGCGTGATCAACGGCGCCGCGGCGGCACGCTTCACCCAGCGCCTGAGCCAGTTGCTGAACGACATCCGCACCATCCTGCTGTAAGCCGCAGCGGCCTCCCCCTGACGGGAGGCCATTGCCGCCTCGATTTCCGAGCGCCACGCTCGTACCTCAACCCCGCCACTTGGCGGGGCTTTTTTTTGGGCTTTTTGTACACACAGGACAGGCTTGTACACCTTCCGTCACTTTGATTGCAGAAATCCCCCGCGTGGCCGATAACAGCCTTATAGCACTTAGCCTTCATCCTCTCTTGTCAGTGCGTGCCGCATGATGCAACCTTGCCGCAAGCAACAGTAAAGAGGGGCGTGAGCCCGGCGTCGTGCGCATTTTCCCAAGCGAGTTTCCCCCATGAAAAGCCAACCCGATGTTGCCCGAATGGCGACCGAGGTAGTGACGCAATTACCGGTGCCTTCGCGCCTCGGTATGCTGCGTTTCGAGCGGCTGAATGAGGCAAGCTGGGCGCTGCTCTACCTCGACCCCAATTGCGAGCGCCAATTCGGCTTGTCGGCGGTCGAACTGTGCGCCCTGCTGGGCACGCCGTACGCCAGCCTGATGGAACCCCAGGCGCGCTATCAACTGCACGACGCGATCCAGCAGCAACTGACCCACAGCGCCCACTACCTGGTGCGCTACACCCTGCACACCAACGATGGCCCGCTGAGCCTGCTCGAAATGGGCGAGGCCTATAAACAACACAACCGTCACCTGCTGCGCGGCTACCTGATGGTGGTGGATGGCCTGTTCAGCGAACTTCCCGTCACGGTGCCGACCGCCGACCTGGAAAACCAGAACAGCCGCCTGCAAATCGCCCTGGAACTCAACCAGCGCGCGCAGCAGGAGCAACTGCAGCACCTGGAGCGGGTGCGCGCCCAGCAGGAGTTGATCCTGCTGCTGGCGCGCCAGCGCTACACCACACCCAATTCGCTGCAAGAAGCCGCCGAATTGATCACCCGCAGCGCCTGCGACATCTATCAGATCGATTGCGCCAGCATCTGGAATCTGGAAGGCCAGCGCCTGGTGCCGATTTCGGCCTATCACCGCGCCGATCAACGCCACCATTTGCCCGAAGCGATCGACGCCAGTTGCTTCCCCGATTACCTCGAAGCCCTGCACAGCAGTCGCGCCATCGATGCCACCAATGCCATGCGCGACCCACGCACCCGGGAAATGGCCGAAAGCCTGATCGCCAAGGATGTCCACGCCATGCTCGACGCGAGCATCCGGGTGGATGGCCAGGTCGTCGGCGTGCTGTGCCTGGAGCAAAGCGGCAGTTCGCGGGCATGGCAGTCCGATGAGATCGCCTTTGCCGGCGAGCTGGCGGACCAGTTCGCCCAAGTCATCAACAACCACAACCGGCGCACCGCCACCAGCGCCCTGCACCTGTTCCAGCGCGCGGTGGAACAGAGCGCCAACGCTTTTCTGCTGGTCAATTGCGATGGCGTGGTGGAGTACGTCAACCCAAGCTTTACCGCCATTACCCAATACAGCGCCGAAGAAGTGCACGGCCACCGCCTGGCGCAGTTGCCGGCCCTGGAGAACCTCAGCGAATTGCTGTTCGACGCGCCGTCGGTCCTGGCCAAAAGCAACAGCTGGCAAGGCGAATTCAAAAGCCGGCGCAAAAACCTGGAACCCTACTGGGGCCAGTTGTCGATTTCCAAGGTGTATGGCGACAACCGTGAGTTGACCCATTACATCGGCATCTACGAAGACATTACCCAGACCAAGCTGGCGCAACAGCGCATCGAACGCCTGGCCTACACCGACAACCTGACCAACCTGGGCAACCGCCCGGCGTTCATCCGCAACCTCGACGAGCGCTTTACCCGCGACAGCGACAGCCCGATCAGCCTGCTGCTGGTGGACATCGACAACTTCAAGCGGATCAACGACAGTCTCGGCCATCAGACCGGTGACAAGTTGCTGATCAGCCTGGCCCGCCGTCTGCGCAACAGTTTGAGCAGCGGCGGCAGCCTGGCGCGCTTTGCCAGTAACGAGTTTGCGGTGCTGCTCGACGACGCCGACATGGAGACCGGCCAGCAGGTGGCCAGCCAGTTGCTGGCCACCCTCGACAAGCCGATGTTTGTCGACAACCAGTTGATCAGCGTGACCGGCTCCGTGGGCCTGGCCTGCGCGCCGCTGCACGGGCGCGACCCGCAGACCCTGATGCGCAACGCCGGCCTGGCCCTGCACAAGGCCAAGGCCAACGGCAAACACCAGGTGCAGGTGTTTACCGAAGCGCTGAATGCCGAGGCGAGCTACAAGCTGTTTGTGGAAAACAACCTGCGCCGCGCCCTGACCCAGAATGAGCTGGACGTGTTCTACCAGCCCAAGCTGTGCCTGCGCAGTGGTCGCCTGCTGGGCATGGAAGCGCTGTTGCGCTGGAACCACCCGGACAAGGGCATGATCCGCCCCGACCAGTTCATCAGCGTGGCCGAAGAGACCGGCTTGATCATCCCCATCGGCAAATGGGTCGCCCGTCAGGCGTGCCGCATGAGCCGTCAATTGACGGCGGCGGGCCTGGGTAATTTGCAGGTTGCAATCAACCTGTCGCCCAAGCAGTTTTCCGACCCGGACCTGGTGGCCTCGATTGCCACGATCCTCAAGGAAGAACAGTTGCCGGCCAATCTGCTGGAGCTGGAGCTGACCGAAGGCCTGCTGCTGGAAGCCACCGAAGACACGCGCCTGCAACTGGACCAGTTGAAAAGCTTTGGCCTGACCCTGGCCATGGACGACTTCGGCACCGGTTACTCGTCGCTGAGCTACTTGAAAAAATTCCCCATCGACATCATTAAGATCGACCGGAGCTTTATCCACGAAATCCCGGATAACCAGGACGACATGGAGATCACCTCGGCGGTTATCGCCATGGCCCACAACCTCAAGCTCAAGGTGGTAGCCGAAGGCATCGAGACCGCCGAGCAACTGGCGTTCCTGCGCCGGCACCGTTGCGACGTGGGCCAGGGCTATCTGTTCGATCGGCCAATCCCCGGTGCAGAGCTGCTGGAAAAGCTTAAACGCTATCCACGCGGGCCAATTGCCTGACAGCGCGGTAACACTCGGGCACACTGGCTGTCTGAAAATTTACTGTAACTCAACCTGACGAGAGGACTGATCATGGTCTTGCGCTCGGAAATTCTGGTGAACAAAAACGTGCTGCCTACTCAAGAACAAGCGTTGCCTGGCCGCGAAACCCCGATGGCATTGCCGGAAACTCACTTCGTCAACGGCAACCCGTTGCTGGGCCCCTTTACCGACGACGTGGGTTTCGCGATCTTCGGCCTCGGTTGTTTCTGGGGCGCTGAGCGTAAATTCTGGGAGCGCGATGGGGTGGTCAGCACCGTGGTCGGCTACGCCGGCGGCTTCACGCCGAACCCGACCTACGAAGAAGTCTGCTCAGGCCTGACCGGCCACAGCGAAGTGGTGCTGGTGGTGTACGACCAGGCCAAATTGAAATACGAAGACCTGCTGAAGATGTTCTGGGAACTGCACAACCCGACCCAGGGCATGCGCCAGGGCAACGACATCGGCAGCCAGTACCGTTCGGTGATTTATGCCACCACGCCGGAGCAACTGGCGGCCGCCAAGGCCAGTGCCCAGGCGTATCAGCAAGAGCTGACCAACGCCGGCCTGGGTGAGATCACCACCGAAATCGACGAAGCGCCGACGGTGTACTTCGCCGAGGCGTATCACCAGCAGTACCTGGCGAAGAACCCGCAAGGCTATTGCGGGATCGGCGGCACAGGCGTGACCTGCCCGATCTAAAAAACAACGCCGATCAAAATGTGGGAGGGGGCTTGCCCCCGATAGCGGAGTGTCAGTTACAGATGTAATGACTGACACCCAGCAATCGGGGGCAAGCCCCCTCCCACATTGGGTTTTGTGTTTGCTTGAAAACCGGTTACTCCGCGATAAGCCAATCCATGGATCGGCGGCACCGGCATGACCTGCCCGATCTAGAGCACAACACAGATCAAAAATGTGGGAGGGGGCTTGCCCCCGATAGCGGAGTGTCAGTTACAGATGTAATGACTGACACCCAGCCATCGGGGGCAAGCCCCCTCCCACATTGGATCCGTGCTTGGCTTCAGAGCCGGTTACTCCGCGATAAGCCAATCCATGGATCGGCCGCACTGGCCTGACCTCTCCGATCTAAAGCACAACACAGATCAAAAATGTGGGAGGGGGCTTGCCCCCGATAGCGGAGTGTCAGTTCCAGATGTAATGACTGACACCCAGCCATCGGGGGCAAGCTGAACTGGTCAAGTAATCTTGGACACTGATTAAGGTTCACGCCGCCAACCTTTCCTTCACGACCGGCGACCGGTAGTCGTTGTAGCTATGAGGCCTGCTGATGTTGTAGCGCGAGACATAGCGCTGCACGTCTGCTCGGGCCTCATGTTCCAGTTTGTAGCCCGTTTCAGGCACCCACTCTGATTTCAAGCTGCCAAAGAAACGCTCCATCGGGGCGTTGTCCCAGCATTCGCCTTTACGGCTCATACTCTGCCTAAACCCCTGTTTCAGCAGCTCGTTTCGGAATTTATGACTGGTGTACTGACAACCTTGGTCAGAATGAAACAACACATCCTGGGGATGGCCGCGTAGCTCAACCGCCATGCGTAGCGCTTCGCAGGTCAGGTTGGCATCAGAAATCATCGAGAACGACCAGCCCACGATCCTGCGAGCGTACAAATCCAGAACGGCGGCGAAGTACATCCACCGCTTGCCGACCTTGATATATGTCACGTCGCCACACCACACCTGATTAACCGCCGTCACATCAAATTTTCGCTTGAGCACGTGCGGCGCCACCAAGGCCTCCACGCCCGGCGACCTGTACTTATGGCGCCTGCGCTGACGGCTGGCGATGCCAGCTTCGCGCATCAAACTGCGAGCCATATAACGCCCGATACGATGCCCTTTGGCTTGTAGCTCCTTGGACAACGTACGTGCACCGGCCGACTCTCTGGACGCCTTGTGGTGCCTGACCAGCGCGGCTTTGAGCTTATCCCTCTCAGGATTTGCTCTGCCTTGGCGCTGGCGCCAGGCGTAGAAGCTACTGCGGTTGACCCCAAACGCCTGGCAACACCTTTTAACGCCGTACTGCTCGTCCAGCTCATCGATCAACGTGAATGATCTTTGGCGTCCAAAAGCAGGAGAGCACTGGCCTTTTTTAGAATTTCGATATCCAGGTCTTTCTCTCTGAGCAGAGCTTTGAGCCTCTGGATTTCTCGTTGATCAGCAGTAATCGCCTTGGCCCCTACCGGGGTCGAGCCCAAGCGTTCTTTTTGCACTTGATCGACCCAGCGGCGCAGGGCTGTGGGGCCGATATCCAGGGTGGCACACACCTCGGTAACCGGCTGACCTTCATCCAACACCATGCTGGCAGCCTTGAGCTTGAACTCACTCGAATAAGATTTACGCATAACCAAACACCTCAGATTTGGGCGCTATCATAGCGCCCGATTGAAGTGTCCAAAATCATTAGGCCAGTTCA
>NZ_CVTV01000047.1:0-58041 GCF_900004865.1 Pseudomonas sp. 37 R 15
AAGATTATCAGCATCACAAGTTACTCCGCGAGAAATCAAAGATGTAACCAACGATTGCTGAGCCAAGTTTAGGGTTTCTTAAAAACCCAAAGATGTTTGAACTGAAGAGTTTGATCATGGCTCAGATTGAACGCTGGCGGCAGGCCTAACACATGCAAGTCGAGCGGTAGAGAGAAGCTTGCTTCTCTTGAGAGCGGCGGACGGGTGAGTAAAGCCTAGGAATCTGCCTGGTAGTGGGGGATAACGTTCGGAAACGGACGCTAATACCGCATACGTCCTACGGGAGAAAGCAGGGGACCTTCGGGCCTTGCGCTATCAGATGAGCCTAGGTCGGATTAGCTAGTTGGTGAGGTAATGGCTCACCAAGGCGACGATCCGTAACTGGTCTGAGAGGATGATCAGTCACACTGGAACTGAGACACGGTCCAGACTCCTACGGGAGGCAGCAGTGGGGAATATTGGACAATGGGCGAAAGCCTGATCCAGCCATGCCGCGTGTGTGAAGAAGGTCTTCGGATTGTAAAGCACTTTAAGTTGGGAGGAAGGGCAGTTACCTAATACGTGATTGTTTTGACGTTACCGACAGAATAAGCACCGGCTAACTCTGTGCCAGCAGCCGCGGTAATACAGAGGGTGCAAGCGTTAATCGGAATTACTGGGCGTAAAGCGCGCGTAGGTGGTTTGTTAAGTTGGATGTGAAATCCCCGGGCTCAACCTGGGAACTGCATTCAAAACTGACTGACTAGAGTGTGGTAGAGGGTGGTGGAATTTCCTGTGTAGCGGTGAAATGCGTAGATATAGGAAGGAACACCAGTGGCGAAGGCGACCACCTGGACCAACACTGACACTGAGGTGCGAAAGCGTGGGGAGCAAACAGGATTAGATACCCTGGTAGTCCACGCCGTAAACGATGTCAACTAGCCGTTGGGAGCCTTGAGCTCTTAGTGGCGCAGCTAACGCATTAAGTTGACCGCCTGGGGAGTACGGCCGCAAGGTTAAAACTCAAATGAATTGACGGGGGCCCGCACAAGCGGTGGAGCATGTGGTTTAATTCGAAGCAACGCGAAGAACCTTACCAGGCCTTGACATCCAATGAACTTTCTAGAGATAGATTGGTGCCTTCGGGAACATTGAGACAGGTGCTGCATGGCTGTCGTCAGCTCGTGTCGTGAGATGTTGGGTTAAGTCCCGTAACGAGCGCAACCCTTGTCCTTAGTTACCAGCACGTTATGGTGGGCACTCTAAGGAGACTGCCGGTGACAAACCGGAGGAAGGTGGGGATGACGTCAAGTCATCATGGCCCTTACGGCCTGGGCTACACACGTGCTACAATGGTCGGTACAGAGGGTTGCCAAGCCGCGAGGTGGAGCTAATCCCACAAAACCGATCGTAGTCCGGATCGCAGTCTGCAACTCGACTGCGTGAAGTCGGAATCGCTAGTAATCGCGAATCAGAATGTCGCGGTGAATACGTTCCCGGGCCTTGTACACACCGCCCGTCACACCATGGGAGTGGGTTGCACCAGAAGTAGCTAGTCTAACCTTCGGGAGGACGGTTACCACGGTGTGATTCATGACTGGGGTGAAGTCGTAACAAGGTAGCCGTAGGGGAACCTGCGGCTGGATCACCTCCTTAATCGACGACATCAGCTGCTCCATAAGTTCCCACACGAATTGCTTGATTCATTGAAGAAGACGATAGAAGCAGCTTCAAGCTTTGAGCTACAAGCTTCAAGTTTGATTGCGTAACGCATCAAAATTGGGTCTGTAGCTCAGTTGGTTAGAGCGCACCCCTGATAAGGGTGAGGTCGGCAGTTCGAATCTGCCCAGACCCACCAATTTTAGTGTCGCAACCCGTTTAAAAGCGGGGCCATAGCTCAGCTGGGAGAGCGCCTGCCTTGCACGCAGGAGGTCAACGGTTCGATCCCGTTTGGCTCCACCATTAACTGCTTCTGCTGTTAGAGTTTAGAAATGAATATTCTGAAGTGAATATTGATTTCTAGTCTTTGATTAGATCGTTCTTTAAAAATTTGGGTATGTGATAGAAAGATAGACTGAACGTTACTTTCACTGGTAACGGATCAGGCTAAGGTAAAATTTGTGAGTTCTCTTAACGAGAAATTCGAATTTTCGGCGAATGTTGTCTTCACAGTATAACCAGATTGCTTGGGGTTATATGGTCAAGTGAAGAAGCGCATACGGTGGATGCCTTGGCAGTCAGAGGCGATGAAAGACGTGGTAGCCTGCGAAAAGCTTCGGGGAGTCGGCAAACAGACTTTGATCCGGAGATGTCTGAATGGGGGAACCCAGCCATCATAAGATGGTTATCTTACGCTGAATACATAGGCGTAAGAGGCGAACCAGGGGAACTGAAACATCTAAGTACCCTGAGGAAAAGAAATCAACCGAGATTCCCTTAGTAGTGGCGAGCGAACGGGGACTAGCCCTTAAGTGGCTTTGAGATTAGCGGAACGCTCTGGAAAGTGCGGCCATAGTGGGTGATAGCCCTGTACGCGAAAATCTCTTAGTCATGAAATCGAGTAGGACGGAGCACGAGAAACTTTGTCTGAATATGGGGGGACCATCCTCCAAGGCTAAATACTACTGACTGACCGATAGTGAACTAGTACCGTGAGGGAAAGGCGAAAAGAACCCCGGAGAGGGGAGTGAAATAGATCCTGAAACCGTATGCGTACAAGCAGTGGGAGCCCACTTTGTTGGGTGACTGCGTACCTTTTGTATAATGGGTCAGCGACTTATTTTCAGTGGCGAGCTTAACCGAATAGGGGAGGCGTAGCGAAAGCGAGTCTTAATAGGGCGTCTAGTCGCTGGGAATAGACCCGAAACCGGGCGATCTATCCATGGGCAGGTTGAAGGTTGGGTAACACTAACTGGAGGACCGAACCGACTACCGTTGAAAAGTTAGCGGATGACCTGTGGATCGGAGTGAAAGGCTAATCAAGCTCGGAGATAGCTGGTTCTCCTCGAAAGCTATTTAGGTAGCGCCTCATGTATCACTGTAGGGGGTAGAGCACTGTTTCGGCTAGGGGGTCATCCCGACTTACCAAACCGATGCAAACTCCGAATACCTACAAGTGCCGAGCATGGGAGACACACGGCGGGTGCTAACGTCCGTCGTGAAAAGGGAAACAACCCAGACCGTCAGCTAAGGTCCCAAAGTTATGGTTAAGTGGGAAACGATGTGGGAAGGCTTAGACAGCTAGGAGGTTGGCTTAGAAGCAGCCACCCTTTAAAGAAAGCGTAATAGCTCACTAGTCGAGTCGGCCTGCGCGGAAGATGTAACGGGGCTCAAACCATACACCGAAGCTACGGGTATCACGTAAGTGATGCGGTAGAGGAGCGTTCTGTAAGCCTGTGAAGGTGAGTTGAGAAGCTTGCTGGAGGTATCAGAAGTGCGAATGCTGACATGAGTAACGACAATGGGTGTGAAAAACACCCACGCCGAAAGACCAAGGTTTCCTGCGCAACGTTAATCGACGCAGGGTTAGTCGGTCCCTAAGGCGAGGCTGAAAAGCGTAGTCGATGGAAAACAGGTTAATATTCCTGTACTTCTGGTTATTGCGATGGAGGGACGGAGAAGGCTAGGCCAGCTTGGCGTTGGTTGTCCAAGTTTAAGGTGGTAGGCTGAGATCTTAGGTAAATCCGGGATCTTAAGGCCGAGAGCTGATGACGAGTTATCTTTTAGATGACGAAGTGGTTGATGCCATGCTTCCAAGAAAAGCTTCTAAGCTTCAGGTAACCAGGAACCGTACCCCAAACCGACACAGGTGGTTGGGTAGAGAATACCAAGGCGCTTGAGAGAACTCGGGTGAAGGAACTAGGCAAAATGGCACCGTAACTTCGGGAGAAGGTGCGCCGGTGAGGGTGAAGGACTTGCTCCGTAAGCTCATGCCGGTCGAAGATACCAGGCCGCTGCGACTGTTTATTAAAAACACAGCACTCTGCAAACACGAAAGTGGACGTATAGGGTGTGACGCCTGCCCGGTGCCGGAAGGTTAATTGATGGGGTTAGCTAACGCGAAGCTCTTGATCGAAGCCCCGGTAAACGGCGGCCGTAACTATAACGGTCCTAAGGTAGCGAAATTCCTTGTCGGGTAAGTTCCGACCTGCACGAATGGCGTAACGATGGCGGCGCTGTCTCCACCCGAGACTCAGTGAAATTGAAATCGCTGTGAAGATGCAGTGTATCCGCGGCTAGACGGAAAGACCCCGTGAACCTTTACTATAGCTTTGCACTGGACTTTGAATTTGCTTGTGTAGGATAGGTGGGAGGCTTTGAAGCGTGGACGCCAGTCTGCGTGGAGCCAACCTTGAAATACCACCCTGGCAACTTTGAGGTTCTAACTCAGGTCCGTTATCCGGATCGAGGACAGTGTATGGTGGGTAGTTTGACTGGGGCGGTCTCCTCCTAAAGAGTAACGGAGGAGTACGAAGGTGCGCTCAGACCGGTCGGAAATCGGTCGTAGAGTATAAAGGCAAAAGCGCGCTTGACTGCGAGACAGACACGTCGAGCAGGTACGAAAGTAGGTCTTAGTGATCCGGTGGTTCTGTATGGAAGGGCCATCGCTCAACGGATAAAAGGTACTCCGGGGATAACAGGCTGATACCGCCCAAGAGTTCATATCGACGGCGGTGTTTGGCACCTCGATGTCGGCTCATCACATCCTGGGGCTGAAGCCGGTCCCAAGGGTATGGCTGTTCGCCATTTAAAGTGGTACGCGAGCTGGGTTTAGAACGTCGTGAGACAGTTCGGTCCCTATCTGCCGTGGACGTTTGAGATTTGAGAGGGGCTGCTCCTAGTACGAGAGGACCGGAGTGGACGAACCTCTGGTGTTCCGGTTGTCACGCCAGTGGCATTGCCGGGTAGCTATGTTCGGAATAGATAACCGCTGAAAGCATCTAAGCGGGAAACTAGCCTCAAGATGAGATCTCACTGGAACCTTGAGTTCCCTGAAGGGCCGTCGAAGACTACGACGTTGATAGGTTGGGTGTGTAAGCGCTGTGAGGCGTTGAGCTAACCAATACTAATTGCCCGTGAGGCTTGACCATATAACACCCAAGCAATTTGACTACTCTAACGAGCATCAGATTGCGGTGTGTGAAGACGAGATGAACCGAAAGTTCGACGCTCACAAAACACCGATTGCTATCACATACCCAATTTGCTGAAGCGAGGCCATCAGGTCACGACTCAGTACCCGAATTTCTTGACGACCATAGAGCATTGGAACCACCTGATCCCATCCCGAACTCAGTAGTGAAACGATGCATCGCCGATGGTAGTGTGGGGTTTCCCCATGTGAGAGTAGGTCATCGTCAAGATTAAATTCCAGAACCCCTGTTTGCTAACGCAAACAGGGGTTTTGTTTTGGGCGCTCGAAAAGCGCTGCTCTCTGGCGCAGCGAACTTTTCTCGACGCGTACCAACGCCCTGCACGCCCTTATCCTCGCTCCAAAACCTCGGACAAATTTGCACAGTTATTTCTGAACCAGAGCACTAGAATAGGCACCTAACCTTTTTTAGAGCCAGAGCCCTATTTATGCCCGATCCGGTTGATGCCCTTGAGGTGTCGGACTTACCGCTGGACGACCTGGTGGCCTGCCATGAGTGCGATCTGCTGATGCGCAAACCCGTACTCGCCCTCGGTGAAAAGGCTCAATGCCCACGGTGCGGTTACGAGCTATACGCTCACCGTCACAATGTCGTCGAGCGAAGCCTCGCCTTGGTCCTGGCAGCACTGTTGCTGTACATCCCCGCGAACTTTTTACCCATCATGCAGCTCAATCTACTCGGGCAGTCCTCAGAGGACACCGTGTGGACCGGCGTAGTCGGCCTGTTCAACACCGGTATGCAAGGGGTAGCCGTCGTGGTTTTCCTTTGCAGCATGGGTATTCCCTTGCTCAAATTGCTTTGCCAATTGGCCGTGCTGCTCAGCATCCGCTGGAACATCGGTCGCAGTCATGGACTGCTGTTCTACCGCATCTACCACCATATGAAAGACTGGGGGATGTTGGAGGTCTACTTGATGGGCGTCCTGGTGGCGCTTGTGAAGCTTGCGGACATGGCCTCCATTACGCTCGGCCTGGGTCTGGTGTGCTTTGTCAGTCTTTTAATGGTTCAGATCCTGCTCGAGGTGGTGATGTCACCCCATCAGATCTGGCAGGCGTTGTCAGGAGAGGATGACCATGCGGGCGATTGATGCAGGCATTCTGGTTTGTACGGAATGCCATGAGTTGAACAAGCAGGAAGCGGACGCCGATGAGCAACTCTGCAGCCGTTGCGGTGCGCTGATCCACGCACGTCGCCCCAATAGCCTCATACGCACCTGGGCACTGCTGGTCACTGCGGCAATCCTGTATATCCCCGCCAACCTGCTGCCCATCATGACCGTCAACTCCCTCGGCCAAGGTGACCCCAGCACCATCATGTCAGGGGTGATCCAGCTGGTGCAGCATGGCATGTTCCCCATTGCCGCCGTGGTGTTCATCGCCAGTATCCTGGTGCCAACGTTCAAGCTGGTGGGTATCGGCCTGTTGCTGTTTTCGGTGCAGCGCCGTCAACCACTGTCCGCGCAACAACGCATTATCATGTACCGCTTTATCGAGTTCATCGGTCGCTGGTCCATGCTGGATATCTTCGTGATCGCCATCCTGGTGGCGGTCGTAAACTTTGGGCGACTTGCCAGTGTCGAGGCCAATCTCGGCGCTGCAGCGTTCGCCAGTGTGGTGATCTTGACGATGCTTGCCGCAGTAACCTTCGATCCCCGACTGATTTGGGATAACACGGAGTCGGATGACGACCATGAGTGATTTGCCTAAAGCTAAAACCCGCCCTGCATCCAACTGGTCGGCCATCTGGGTGCTGCCGCTGATTGCCCTGATCATCGGTGGCTGGCTGGGTTGGCGTGCCTACTCCCAGCAAGGTCTCGAGATCCAGGTCCGCTTTGAAAGCGGCGAAGGCATTCAGGTCAACAAGACCGAAGTGGTCTACAAAGGCATGACGGTGGGTAAGGTCAAAGCCTTGGCGCTGGATGACGAGGGCAACAATCGGGGGGTGATTGCCACCATCGAGATGAACAAGGACGTCGAGCAATACCTCAGGACCAATACCCGTTTCTGGCTGGTCAAGCCCAGCGTCAGCCTCGCCGGTATCACCGGCTTGGAAACCCTGGTGTCGGGTAATTACATCGCCGCAAGCCCGGGGGATGGTGAGCCCACCCGCAAGTTCAAGGCGCTCTCCGAAGAGCCGCCGTTATCCGATGCCAAGCCTGGTCTGCACCTGACGCTCAAGGCAGATCGCCTGGGTTCGCTGAACCGGGGCAGCCCGGTGTTCTACAAGCAGATTCAGGTGGGGCAGGTCAAAAGCTACTTGTTGTCCGAGGACCACAGTACCGTCGAGATCAAAGTCTATATCGAACCGACCTATGCCAACCTGGTGCGCAAACACACGCGTTTCTGGAACGCCAGCGGCATCAGCATCGACGCCAATCTGTCGGGTGTGAAGGTGCGCAGCGAATCTCTTTCCAGCATCGTCGCCGGCGGTATCGCTTTCGCCACGCCGGAAAATCGCAAGGACAGCCCGCCAACCGACCCGAGCCTGCCGTTCCGCCTGTACGAGGATTTCGACGCCGCCGCCGCCGGTATCAAGGTCAAGGTCAAGCTTACCGACTTCGAAGGCCTGCAGGCTGGACGTACGCCAGTGATGTACAAGGGTATCGAGGTCGGCAGCCTGAAAACCCTGAAGATCGATCCGGACCTGTCCAGTGCCAGCGCTGAATTGACCCTCGACCCCCTGGCCGAAGATTATCTGGTGCAGGACACGCAATTCTGGGTAGTCAAACCGTCCATCTCCCTGGCCGGCATTACCGGCCTGGAGGCTTTGGTCAAAGGTAACTACATCGCCATCCGCCCCGGTGACAAGGGCACCGCGCCACAACGTGAATACGTGGCTCGCGCCAAGGCGCCACCGTTGGATCTGCGCTCCCCGGGCCTGCACATGGTGTTGCTCACCGACAACCTGGGCTCGCTGGATGTCGGCAGCCCGATTCTGTACAAACAGGTCAAGGTCGGTTCGGTACAGAGCTACCAGTTCTCACGCAAGAAAAAGCAATTGGTGATCGGTGTTCACATCGAGAAAGAGTATGAAAGCCTGGTCAACGGTTCGACCCGTTTCTGGAATGCCAGCGGTGTCACCCTGACCGGCGGGCTTACCGGCGGTATCCAGGTGAAAAGTGAATCCCTGGCCAGCCTGATGGCCGGCGGTATTGCCTTTGAAACGCCGGAACCGAATGTGCCGCTGAAAAGGCACATCCCGCGTTTCCGCCTGTTTGCCGATCGGGACGCTGCCAATCGGCACGGCACGCTGGTCACCATCAAGGTTGACCGCGCCGATGGCTTGAGCCCTGGCACGCCGGTGCGCTTCAAAGGCCTGGACGTGGGCAAGATCGAAAGTGTGGACCTGAGTGCCGACATGCAATCAGTGCTGCTCAGCGCGCGTATCACTCAAGTGGCCGACCGCATTGCACGGGTTGGCAGTCAGTTCTGGGTGGTCAAGCCTGAATTGGGCCTGATGAAGACCGCGAATCTGCAGACCCTGGTTACCGGGCAATACATCGAAGTGCAACCGGCCGCGAAAAACGCCGGGCCGCAGAAAAGCTTTGTTGCCCTTGCCCAACCGCCTGAAGCCGCACATCGGGAGGCGGGCCTGAGCCTGACGCTCAGCGCCGCGCGCCGTGGTTCGCTCAAGGAAGGCGTACCCGTCACCTACCGTGAAGTCACCGTGGGCAAAGTCACCGGCTACGAGCTGGGACAGACCGCCGACCGTGTACTGGTGCATATCCTGATCGAACCCAAATATACACCCTTGGTCCGCAGTGGCAGCCGCTTCTGGAACACCAGCGGCTTCGGGCTCGACTTCGGCTTGTTCAAGGGCGCGACGGTGCGTACCGAGTCCCTGGAGACGCTGGTGGCTGGCGGTATTGCCTTTGCCACGCCTGATGGCGAACGCATGGGCAACCCGGCGCGGCCGCAGCAGACCTTTGCGCTGTTCGACAAGTTCGAGGATGAGTGGCTGACCTGGGCGCCCAAGATTCCACTGGGCAAGTAGATCGAGGCGCGGCCTTCGGGGGCAAGCCCCCTCCCACATTCTGATTTGTGAATACATTCAAAGTGTGGGAGGGGGCTTGCCCCCGATAAGGCCCTCAAACTCAATACAAAACTCCAGCCCAAAAAAAGGCCGCGATCCAAAAAGATCGCGGCCTTTTCGCCTTTTCAGCGCTACACGTCAGACTTCATCCAACTCCGGCTCATCGGCCTGTACGTTCAGAGTTGCCTTCACCCCATCGTGACGACGAATGTATTTCCAGTCCGCCTCATCAATGTAGATCCCGTTGGGCCCGCTGCCGCCTTCCAGGTCGATCGCCACCTGGGCGGACACCTGCGGCTTCACACTGGCCAGGATCGGCACGAAGCCCAACTGCAGGCTGGTTTCCAGCAACGCGGCCTGGTTCTTCTCATCGATGTCCGCTGCCTCATCGAGGTAGTAAGGCAAGCGCACACGCCCGGCCTGGTCGCGGTCCATCAAGTGCAGCAACAAGTACATGTTGGTCAGCGCCTTGATGGTCATGGTGGTGCCGTTGGACGCGGCGCCATCGATATCGGTATGAATCACCGGCTGGCCGTTCACCTTGGTGATCTCGAACGCCAGTTCGAACAGGTCCTTGAGGCCCAGCTGGTTATGGTTGGCCGCGACGAGGCGAGCCAGGTATTCCTTGGCCTCTTCGTTCTTGTTGTCCTGCTCGGCACTCTGGCTGAGGTCGAACACCGACAACGTCTCGCCTTCTTCATACTGACCGGCGCTGTGGATGATCTGGTCGATATGCTTGAGGGCTTCCTTGTTCGGCGCCAGCACGATGCGAAAGCTCTGCAGGTTGGAGACCTGGCGCTTGTTGATCTCGCGGTTGAACAATGCCAGTTGGTGTTCCAGGCTGTCGTAGTCGCTGCGGATATTGCGCAAGGTGCGTGCGATATCCGTGACCGCCGCGCGGCGTGCCTTGCCCAGGGTCAAGGCCTCATCGGTACGGTGGGCATAGGCGTTGATCAGCAGTTGCAGGCGACGCTCCATGTCATCCTCGCTGTCGAACTTGGCCACACCCTTGAGGCGCACCTGCGCATACAGCGCTTCGATCTGGCCATCGGCGCGCAGCAAACCTTGCCAGCTGTCCTGATAGTCGTTGAGCAGCGGCAGCAGGTTGTCCATGGAGTCGTCGACCGGATCCATGAACGGCGTGCCGAAGGGCAGGTCCGCCGGCAACAGCTGGCGACGGCGCAAGGCATCGTCCAGCGTACGTTGCTTGGCTTCCATATCGCCGATCTGACGGCCGACCAGTTGCAGCTTGGCCGACAGCTGCTGGACGCGCTCGGTGAACGCATCACTGGAGCGCTTCAATTCGTCCTGGGCCGCTTCCATCTGCGCCAGGTTTTCCAGCTTCTCGCCTTCTTCCGCGCTCAGGGTTTGTGCGCGGCGGAAATCTTCCAGCGCCTTCTGTGCGTCGAGTACCTGCTGGTACAGCGCTTCGGTCTGGGTCTTGCTCGCGGCGCGGTCGGAGGCTACGGCCTGCTGAGTCTTGAGTTGCTTGAGCTCTTTTTCCAGGCGCTCTTTCTGATCGCGCAATGCCGCGCGATCGGCCAGCGCCTGTAACGCCGGTGGCTCAATGTGCGAGATGTCGATGGACAGCCCCGGCACTTCGAAACGCTCGCCCTTGAAGCCATCCAGGATCTGCTCCAGGGATTTGACCCACTGGCCGTCCTCGTCCAGCGTGATGCCGTGCTCGCCCAGCGGCAGGCTGAACAACGAGCTGTTGAACAGGCGCATCAGGCGCTCGACATCCTGCTGCGAAAATTCTTCGCGCAGCTTGGCGTAGCTGTTGTTGTCCGCGTGGTCCAGCTGCTGCTTGACCGACTTCAAGCGTTTTTCCAGGTCGCGCAGACGCTCGTCCAAATCCTCGGCGCTGAATTGCCGGGACTGCGCCAGCGCACCCGCCAATTCGTCGTGAGCATCCTTGGCCGCGAGCAGTTGCTGCTCCAGCACCCTCACATCATCGACCAACGCGAAGCGATGCTTGAGCACCGACAGTTCGCCCAACCAACGCTGGATGCCGCTGATCTCGCGCTCCAGGCGCATCAGCTCCTGGGTGCCGCCGCGCTGGTCGTTCTGCAGCGCATCCTGCTCGCTGCGATAGTGTTCGGCCTGGAGGGTCAGCTCTTCCTTGCGGGCACTGGCGTAGTCCGACCAGGTGCCCAACAGCGAATCCAGCAACGGCGACAGGCGATGCAATTTGCCGCGCAGAATGTCGCGCTGTTTCACACCATTGGCGAGCGCTTCGACCAACGGCCCGGCGGCCACCAGCGAGTGGTAGTCCTGCTCCATGCGCCGCACATCGCGGAAGGCTTCTTCGCACGCGGCGATGTAATCGACGCTGCCGGAACGCAAGCTGTGTTCGAACGCATCGAGGAACAATTGCTTGAGCTTGGCCGCGGTGATTTCGCGCATGTGCAGCAGGTTGATAAACAGCGCGCGGAACGTCTTCAGGCTCTGCTCGCTGGTGGAACGCAGAGGGATCAGCGTCAGGTCCAGCGGAATCGACGTATGGCCGCCTACCAGCAAGCGACGCAGTTCATCAGGTTTGAGTTCATAGGCTTTCAGGCCTTCGCGCTCAAGGTTGGTGAACAGCTCCTTCTGGCGCAGGCAGGTGTCGTTTTTCTGGTAGTGGGCCAGGTCCAGCTTGCCGGCGTAGGCAAAGAACTGGTGACCGAAACCACCGCCCGGGCCGCGCCCGACTACGCCAATCACGTGCGGGCCGTGGGGCAGCGAGACCTCTACCAGGATGTAGCTGGTGTCCGTGGCAAAGTAGAAGCGCCGCGATTGCTCCAGGGTGTACTTGCCGAAGCTCATGTCCGACATGCGCGCCAGGATCGGGAACTGCAAGGCGTTGATCGACGCGGATTTACCCAGGTTGTTCGCGCCATACACCGACAGCGGTTCTTCCAGCGGGAACAAACCCAGGCTGTAGCCGGCGGTGTTCAACAGGGCGAAACGGCGTATGCCGTAGCGTTCCTTACTCATGCGTCGGTCTCCTGTTCTTCGGCAATGGCGCGGGCGAGGGCGTCTTCTTCGCTTTCCTCGGCGAAGTCGCTCAAGTCCAGCGGGTCATCGGTCTTCAGCAGTTTTTCATCGCTGTCCTCGTCGATGATCACCGGTGCCGGCAACGGCAACACGCTGTGCACGCTGGCGGCGAGGTCGCGGTCCTGCTGGACCGACAGGCACACGTCGAGGAATCGATGCATCGGCGGCAGGAAGCGATAGATGCCATTGTCTTCGCCGGCAAAGCCCAGCTGGGTCATGCGGCGCATGATTTTTTCTTCAAGTTCTTCCTGGGTCTGCACCTCGGCCTGGATAAACAGGTCGCGGTACTTTTCCAGCAACGACGGCAGCTCATCGCGGCCCAGGCTGCCGCCATCGAGCACGGCAACCGGGTCGCGGCCCTGGTCGGCCAGATGCTCGACGAGGATGAAGGTGAACAGGGCCAGACGCTGCGCGGTCTTGTTCACCTGCGCGCTGGCGATGGCCGAATCCGGCACGAAGTAATAGAAACCACGGGTATCGCAGACCAGCTCAAAACCCAGGGCCTTGAACAGCGTGCGGTACTGGTCCTGGAAGTTCGACAGTTGCGCGTACAGCTCCGGGTCGCGACGGCTGACGTGGTAACCCTTGAACAGCTCGCGAAAGATCGGCGCCAGCTGGGACAGTTCGGATAGATCAAGATGCATAAGGCGTGCTCGCAGAATTCTCGGTGGCGTCAACGCCGGCCGGGAGCAGGGCGAAGGAGCGCAGGCTGACCTGGTGCTCGTGTGTGTGATAGTCGCGGCGCTCCAGGCGTTCGCGCTTGAAACGTTTTTCCCGCGAGAGCCGCGAGAACCAGTACAGCAACTCGTCGGTGGCACCGTCCGGTTCCTGCTCCAGCAGCCAGGTCATCAGGTCTGGCATCGGCAGTGCATCTTCGCAGCGCTCGAGCATTTCCTTGACCGTACGCGGCGCGCGCTGGGCTTCGCCCTTGTGGATTTTGTGCGCCTTGGGGAAGCGTGCCGGTTTTGGCTCGAAATTGGCCAGGGCATACACGTAGGCTTCCACCTGGCTCGCGCTACCCAGGAAGGTGCTTTGCGGGCGGGTGAACAGGGGCATGGCGGCCTGTGGCACCGCGTCCAGGCCTTTGCGGCGGATCGCTGACAGGGCCAGCGCCGCGCCGCGGGTCACGGCATTGTGTCGGCGGGCTTCTTCGCGTAGCGGCAACAACAACTCGCGCGCATGGCGCAAGGTCAACTGGGCGCTGGTCTGCATCTCGAGGATGCGCGCGTGCGTGCGCAGCAGCATGTCGTCGTCCACCAACTGGCCCAGACGCTGCTGCTCGGTGAGCATGCGCAGCAGCACATTCTCGACCTTGCGCACGCCTTGCTCGAACGCGCCGTCGGCGTTTACCAACTGGATCATCGGCTCGACGTATTCGTCCCAGGTTGCCAACACCTCGGCATAACGCTGGCGCAACGGGATCTGGCGGTCGCTGGTCTTGGCGCGGTCGGCCACGGCCGCGAGGGCCTGTTCGTCGTTGGCCAGTTTTTTCAGCACATCGCGCACGCGCATATCCAGCAGACGCAGTTGGCGGGCCAGGTCGTGGCCATCACGGATGTCGAAGGCGTCCTGGATATAACCGGCCAGACGCTCGAGGTGGCGCAGGTAGGCTTCGATTTCCAGGCACAGGCCAAGCCGGTGCTCCTTGCGCAGATACGCCAGGAAGTCGTGAATCTGTGCATTGAGCTCGAAACGGTTCGGGCTCTTGGCGACAGGCACCAGGATATCCAGGCGAATCCACACGTCCAGCAGGCTGGTGATGTCCTGGGGCGTGCTGTCCAGTTGTTGGGCGGCCAGTTGCGCGCGCAGTTCGCTCAGGCTCAGGGTGCCTTGGTCGAAGTGTTCGCACAGTGGCTCAAGTAAGGCCCAGTGTTCGGCGAGGGCGCGCAGGACGCGCTTGGGTTCGATCATGGGAATGGCCGGCTGGTTGGCGATTAAAAGTCGCGATTGTACTGCATCGGACACGGGATTTATCCACAGCCGGTCAGTGTGCAGTGGGCGATTGTTACCGAACAGCGGTAGAATCCCCGCTCTTTAGTTATCCACAAGTGGCCGAGCTGTGCTTATCGAGTCCCGACGTCGCGCTTACTTGAGCGCCATGCAGGTGGTCAACTGGCTGCCCCGCACCGAACTGCCGTTTGCCGCGCCGTCGCGGCCCGAGCTGTTGCAGGTGCCTGAGCCCTATGAGGCATTCGAGCCTTCAGGCGAGGAAGCCGCCGCGCCGGTTGCGGTGGTCAAGCCTGTGCCTGAAATGCGGCCGACGGTGGAGCGCACGAAAATCGAGGTGCCGCGCCCGTCACCTGTGGTCAAGGCGGTGGTTGCCGAGGAGACTGCCCCGGTGATCAAGGCCCCGGTGGTGCCGCCGCCACGCTTTGCCCTGCAACTGCTGCGCGCGGGTCGTTGCCTGCTGCTGGTGGAGTTGCCCACCGGCGAACGTTTCCAGTCGCGCGACCCCGCCTACCTGCTGCTCAAGGATATGCTGCGCGCCGCCGGCCTGCCCGACAGCCCGCAAATCGTCGGTGACCCGGTGCGCTGGCCGCTGTTGGTGCGCGGCACCATGGACCAGGGCCCGGAAGCTGCGCGGGATTTTGTACAGAGTTTTGTCTCGGCACGCCTGGAAGATGAACCTTGCGTATGCCTGTGGCTGATCGGCCTGCCCGCCGTGCGTTTTGCCGGTGAAGCCAATGCCGAAGCCTGGTACCGCGAACTGCAGGTCGAGGGCCTGGGTTCGGTATGGGCCCTGCCGGGCCTGGAATTATTAATGGAAGAGCCACAGCGTAAGGCTGATGTCTGGCAAGCCATGCGCCGGCTGATGGCGCGCTGGAAAACAACCGATGAGTGAGGCTTTATCCTTTCGCCCGATGACCGAGGCCGACCTCGACGCCGTGCTGAAGATCGAATACGCGGCGTTCAGCCACCCATGGACCCGTGGCATCTTTCTCGACGGCCTGGGCAAGTACCAGATCTGGCTGATGTTCGAAGGCGAGCAGCAAGTGGGGCATGGCGTGGTACAGATCATCCTCGATGAGGCGCATCTGTTGAATATCACCGTCAAGCCGGAGAATCAGGGCCGGGGGTTGGGGTTGGCGTTGCTGGAACATCTGATGTCCCGCGCCTACGCGGCCAACGCGCGCGAATGCTTCCTGGAGGTGCGGGACAGCAATACCGGGGCGTTTCGCCTGTATGAGCGCTATGGCTTCAACGAGATTGGCCGTCGCCGGGATTACTACCCTGCCGTGGGTGGCCGCGAAGACGCGGTGGTCATGGCCTGCACCCTGGTCGACTGAACACCGAAATCCATGTGGGAGGGGGCTTGCCCTAATGCCAGTCAGTTAGCGCCGATCTCTTGTGGGAGGGGGCTTGCCCCCGATAGCGGTGGGTCAACCAACATCAGTGTTTGCTGTGCCGACGTCATCGGGGGCAAGCCCCCTCCCACGTTTGATCTTCGCAGCCTTAAGCATTTCGTTCGCTTAACTGACTGGCATTAGGGCTTGCCCCCGATGGCGGTGGTTCAGCCAATACATGAGTTGACTGACCCACCGCTATCGGGAGCAGGCCCCCTCCCACCTGTTGAACTGAATTGTGTCAGCGCTTGCCGTTGAGCGGGTCCACGTCTGCCAGTTCGGCCTCGTCCAGGCCATTTCCGCCGCCTATCTCTTCCTCACCAACAACGCTCAGATCGTAGTCCGCCGCGCCGTCTTCACCTTCTTCCCGCGCATCCCGTGCGCCATCCTCATGGATCAGGGTTTCCGGGCTCATATCGTCATCGGTCGACTCGTGATCATCCGTCGAAGCACCGGTCATGCCCGCTTCGCGCACCCGTTCGTCAGGCATCAGGTGCTCGCGCTCGCCAGGGGGGATTTCATCGCCGATTTGGGCCGTCTGGTCTTCTTCATCAAAATCCAGCTCGTGCATCGAACCCATGCGGTCTTCATTATCATCAATCGGTTCGGGCTGCGCAGCGCCGTAGGGACGTCGTGATTCAGTCATGGCCAATCCTCATACTGTGGGGCTTATAGTGAGTGGACAGGCTATGTGCCCCAAAGATTCAAGCTAATTTGCGCCACGCGTGACCCGGACGAGGGCTTGTCAGTCACAAAACAGCGCATCATTCCTGAGGCTTTCCTGATGAACGAACTACAAGACCTGCTAGATAACAACGAACGCTGGGCGGATGCGATCAAACAGGAAGATCCCGAATTCTTCGCCAAGCTCGCCCGCCAGCAAACCCCGGAATACCTGTGGATCGGCTGCTCCGATGCACGTGTACCGGCCAACGAGATCGTCGGCATGTTGCCCGGTGACCTGTTCGTGCACCGCAATGTGGCCAACGTGGTGCTGCACACTGACCTCAACTGCCTGTCGGTGATCCAATACGCCGTCGATGTGCTCAAGGTCAAACACATCCTCGTCACCGGCCATTACGGTTGTGGCGGCGTGCGCGCCTCGATGCAGGACCGCCAGTTCGGCCTGATCGACGGCTGGCTGCGCACCATTCGTGATCTCTACTACGAAAATCGCGACGTGCTGGCCCAGTTGCCCACTGAAGAAGAGCGCGTAGACCGCATGTGCGAGCTGAACGTGATTCAGCAGGTGGCGAACGTCGGTCATACCAGCATTGTGCAAAACGCCTGGCACCGCGGGCAGAGCCTGTCGATTCATGGCTGCATCTACGGCATCAAGGATGGCCGCTGGAAGAGCTTGAACACCACCATCAGTGGCTTCGAGCAACTGCCGCCGCAGTACCGTCTGCGACCGCTGGGCGAAGCCTAAGACCGTTTATGCTCGCGCCACCAGGCCATGAAGGCCTGGCCTCTGGCGTTCAACGGCTCCTTGTGGCCGGTGATCCAGCCCCGGCAGTTCGGCTCGCCGCAATGGCAGGCGAACTGTCGGAACAGCGCGTCTTCGGTCGTGGCGTAATCAACCGTCAACGCTGTACCGACGGGGATAGACTGTGCGGTCCACAGTTCCAGGTAAGTGGTGTCCAGGAACACGTTTGGGGTGCACGAGTGCTGCAACAGGCCGCAGAACCAGGCGTCGTACAAGTGAATGCGTGGCGATAGCTGCAGCGTATACCGACGTCGTTCGCTGACGGCATACCCGCAAATCCTGGCGATGCGCACGCCTCTCCCAAATGCGACACGGGCCTTGATGACGGCAGGCGTGCCGTGAGTGCCTTGCACGATCTGGAAGTGTTCGCTCGAGGGGTAACCCTGATCGACGTGCAGCGTCTTGAACGGGTAAAGGCTGTCAAACACAGCCGCTTTAGCCTTATCCATGGCTTGAGTCTTCATCACTCTCCTCATAGGGCTGCATGGACCTGCGGGGCTTAACTGACGGCCAATCTGTTGCAGCAAATGGGTGCTGCCCAAGACTCACCCAAGTCGCAGCCGATTTCTACTGTCAAATCTGACAGTAGAAATCATTGCCACCGCTCACAGCGCAGGTGGTGCGAGGGTGGGGGGCGGGGCGGCATTGCGCAGCTGTTTCAACTGGGCTTTGATGGTGGGCGTGGCGCATTTGGCGTTGGCCTGCTCCGCAGTCAGGTTGCGCACCGAGGTGTAGAACAACTCGCAGGTCTGCTCCTTACGCGTGACCTGCCAGGTATTCATGCATGCCTTGAGCAACACATTTGCATCGCTGGCCGGTTTCTGGCCCATGCCGGCTTGCCAGCAGGCCGCGCTGAGGTCCTGGCCCATCACTTTCAGGCCGGCTTCATCGGCCTTTTGCTCATTGCCGTCATACGTGTCCGGGCTGGCGGCGTACCAGATGTAACTCGGGTGGTTGGCACCGAGCACCGAAACCGGCTTGCCCGGTTCCGGGCTGATCTGCGCCAGCCCCAGCACCGCCACGGTCTGCCCGTATTGTTGCTTGATCCAACTGCGCACTGGCGCGCCGAAGGCCACCATCGGCAACGTACCGTCGGGGCGCAGGCTCAACTCCTTGACCATGCGGGTCTGGTAGTCGGTGAAATAGCTGTAGACCGCTTCCAGGTCTTTACCGGCATTGGACGGGGCGGCGATGGGGGCGATATCGATAATGGTCTGATAGGCCGGGGTTTCGCCGGCAGGGATGCCGTTGCTGGTGAGCAAGGTTGCCCAGCGGTCGGTGGTGGCCGATTCCAGATAGTCCTGGGCCTGTGTCAGCGAGTAGTCCGGCGGGAAGTGCAGCAGCTCGATGCTTTTGCGATTTTCCAGGGCCATGCCCAGCGGCAGGAACAGGTACCAGTTGTAGGCCCACTTGCCGTCGGTGTTGAGCTGGCTGGCGCCCAGGTAAGCCAGGTCGGCGGTATCGAGCAGGGCCGTCAGGGGCTGGCCGTAACCGTCCGGTACGCCGCTGAAGGTCGCTGCGACCTGGCCGTCATGGCTTTTGACGCTGACCTTGGCCCGACTGTAGCCGTCACGTTGCAGGCTCTGGTTCAAATAATGCTCGGCAGTCTGCTCCAGCGTCCAGGGCCGAAAGCAGATCACGTTGCAGTTGTTGGGAAACGCGAATAACTGAGTGACACGTTGCGTGCTGCCCAACGGCACTTCGATGTCGGCCTGTACGGCCGCACTGGCCAGCAGTGCGGCCAGGGTCAAGGCCAGCGTGGTTGGTTTGAACATAGTTGGTTCCTTGTCAGCGAAAGCCCGTCTGCGCGGGGTGAAAGCCCACCCTTCACACAGTAGCGGCTGACCAGGAAAACCGCGTGCTAAATCGCTGCGGGTGTCGCGATTGGATAAGTGAAGCTAAACGCTGAACTGCAAGGCGTTGCTCAAATCCCCCATGGGTTTCTGGCCGCGGGCGAGCATCGCGTCATCCCTTTGCTTGAGGCCGTCCAGGGTTTCCAGCTCAAACACGCGGGTGATCAAGCGCAGGATCGAGGCGGCGTCATACACCGTATGGTCAACCGTGCCTTTGCGCGCAAACGGTGACACCACCAGCGCCGGAACCCGCGTGCCCGGGCCCCAGCGGTCGCCCTTGGGCGGTGCCACGTGGTCCCACCAGCCGCCGTTTTCATCGACGGTCACCACCACCACCATGTTGTTCCACTGCGGGCTTTCCTGCAGCACCTTGAGGGCGCGCACGATATGGCGGTCGCCCGAGGCTACATCGGCATAGCCGGCGTGCATGTTCAGGTTGCCCTGGGGCTTGTAGAACGTCACGGCGGGGAGCTTGCCCGCCTGGGCATCGGCGAAGAACCTATTGGTGCTCGCCTCATCACCCAAGCCGCCGTCGCGCAGGCGTTTGTCACGTTCCGCACGGTTCTCGGGGCCCTGCTGCTTGAAGTAGTTGAACGGCTGATGGTGATACTGGAAGTTCGGAATATTGGGGATGCCGCCCGAGTCCTTGAACTGATCCAGGGTGGCTTGCCATGCGCCGGCGTACCAGGCCCAGTCGATGTTCTTTTTCGAGAGCTTGTCGCCAATGTGTTCATGGGTTTGCGGCACCAACACGTTGGGCAGGTCCGGTTTGGAATAATCGGGGTTTTGCGGGTCGCGGATCCAGGTCGGCCAATAGGGCGGCGCCAGCGTGTTGACCGCGTAACCGTCCGGGGTCAGGGCGCTGGGGCCGAACTGCGGCGGGCCGGCCATGGCACTGGCCGGCGAGGTGTCCAGGGGTTTGAGGCGCGGGTCGCCGGGGTCGTCGCTTTGCAGCGTGGCGATCTGCGCCTTGGCCACTGATTGCGCAGCATTGGGATAGGTCGGTGCGGTGGCGCTGATCAGGTATTGGTGGTTAAGGAACGAGCCGCCGAACGCGCCCTGGAAGAAGTTATCGCACAGCACGAACTCCCGGGCGACGTCCCACAGGCGCAGGGAGTAACGGCTCTGGGCGTAATGACCCATCACCAGGCCACCGGAATCGCCCCACGCCACGAACCCGTCATTCTTGCCGCCGTTGATCTGCATCTGGTTCTGATAGAACACGTGCCACAAGTCCCGGGTCACCAGGCTCAGCGGCAAGTCCTCGGCATTCGGACCCTTGAGGGCGAACGGTGCGTTGGGCAGGTTCTCCTGGAACTGCACGGCGCTCGGGTAGGTCACCCCATCCACGCTTTGCGGGCCGACCTGCAGCACGCCGCCCCAGGTCTGGGGGAGGGCGGGCAATACGCTGCCATCGCGGTCGCGTTGTAGGTAATCCGTGGCGGACAGCGCCGAGAGGGGTTTCTCCAGCCCGGGGAAATCGGCAAACAGATTGTTGAAGCTGCGGTTCTCCGCGTAGATCACAACGACGGTCTTCACCTGGTCGCGCAGGGCCTTGTCCAACTCCGGCGCTGTAAGTGGCCGCGCCGCCGGTTTTTCCGGCGCCTGGCCGGCATTTCCACAGCCACTCAAGGTTGCGCCCACCCCCAGCACTGCAGCGCCCCCCAGGAATCGCCGGCGACTGCTGTCAACCGGCGCCTGGCCTACGGAATCTGTGGAAGGGCGATCTACGTGCTCGTCACTCATTGCGTGGGAGTCCTTGGGGAGATGTTGCAAGATATTTCGCAGGACGGTAGCAATGCAATGTGACGGGATTAAGGCAGCTGCAAGCTGCAAGCTTGAAGCTTGAAGCTTGTAGCTGAAAACTTGCAGCTTGCGGCTGCTCCTAAGGCATCACCGGCGGAACATACGTCAACGTCGTCCCCAACGCCCACAGCAAAAACAACACCAACGGCGTGTGCACCAGCAATTGCACAAACGAAAACCCGATCAGATCCCGCGCCTTCAGCCCCAGCACCCCAAGCAGCGGCAGCATATAGAACGGGTTGATCAGGTTCGGCAGCGCCTCGGCCGCGTTGTAGATCTGCACCGCCCAGCCCAGGTGGTATTGCAGGTCATTGGCCACTTGCATCACGTAGGGCGCTTCGATGATCCACTTGCCGCCGCCGGACGGGATGAAGAAGCCCAGCACCGCCGAGTACACGCCCATCAGCAGGGCGTAGGTGTCGTGGGAGGCGATGGAGGTGAAGAACAGCGAGATATGGTGCGCCAGGGTTTGACCGTCGCCGCCTTTGACCACGGTCATCAGCGCTGCAATCGAGCCGTACAGCGGGAATTGGATCAACACGCCCGTGGTGGTCGGCACGGCGCGGGCCACGGCATCGAGGAAGCTGCGCGGGCGCCAGTGCAGCAGCGCGCCGACCATGATGAACAGGAAGTTATAGGTGTTGAGCCCCGAAATGGCGCTGATTGCCGGTTTGCTCGAGAACTCGTGGAACAGCCAACCGGCCGCCAGCAGCGCCAGCGCAATCGTCAGCAGCGGGCTGTGCTCCAGCCATTCGCCGGGTCGGGTCGGCACCGGTGGCTTGGGCAGGTTGAACGCAGGGTCGACGCCGCAGGCCTTGGCATCCCGCGCGCTGTTCGGGCCCGGCGCGGTGGCGTAGGCGATGATCAGCGAGACCACGATCAGCGCCAACAACATCACGCCCGATTGCCACAGGAAGATGGTTTCGGTAAACGGGATCATCCCGGTGATCGCCAGGATCGACGGCGGCAAGCTGGCCGGGTTGGCCTGTAACTGCGCGGCCGACGAGGACAAGCCCAGCGCCCACACGGCGCCCAGGCCCAGATAGGCCGCGGCGCCAGCGGCACGGTAGTCCATGCGCAGGTCCGTGCGACGCGCCAGTGCACGCACCAGCAAACCGCCGAATACCAGGGACAGGCCCCAGTTGAGCAGGGAGGCCACCATGGAAATCAACGCGACCCAGGCCACGGCCGACCGGCCGTTCTTCGGGATGCGCGCCAGGCGGTCAATCAGCTTTACCGCAGGCGGCGAACTGGCCACCACATAACCACCGATCACCACAAAGGCCATCTGCATGGTGAAGGGAATGAGGCTCCAGAACCCGTCGCCAAACGCCTTGGCGGCTTCGGTGGGCGCAGCGCCCATGCCCAGGGTGGCCACGGCGACAACGATCACGGCGAGGGCGGCGAACACCCACGAGTCCGGGAACCAGCGCTCGGCGAAGGTGGAGCAACGCAGGGCAAATCGGGCATAGCGGCTTTCTTCGATAGCATCGGCCACGTGTCTTTCCTCTTGTATTTATTATGGGGTGGGCAGTTTTGCGGCATGTTCCGCTACGCTCATTGATTTGGGAATGTAGTTATCTTCATCGATCAATGAGTAAAACAAATATATCCGCCGCGATTGCCATCATCCGGTTCAACTCATAATCTGCACGCCATTTTGTTTGTCTGCCGAGCATGCACATGACTGCCACCGCTTCTTCACAGGCGCAGCGTTTTTCCCGCTCCGACTACAAAACCCTGGGCTTGGCCGCCCTCGGTGGCGCCCTGGAAATCTACGACTTCATTATCTTCGTGTTCTTTGCGCTGACCCTCAGCCAACTGTTCTTCCCCCCGCAAATGCCCGAGTGGCTGCGCCTGCTGCAAAGCTTCGGCATCTTCGTCACCGGCTACCTCGCCCGCCCGCTGGGTGGCATCCTGATGGCGCACTTTGCCGACCACTTGGGGCGCAAGCGCGTGTTCAGCTTGAGCATCCTGATGATGGCCTTGCCCTGCCTGCTGATCGGAGTCATGCCGACCTACGCGCAAATCGGCTATTTCGCACCGCTGATCCTGCTGGCGCTGCGCGTGTTGCAAGGCGCCGCGGTGGGCGGTGAAGTGCCCAGCGCCTGGACCTTCGTCGCCGAGCATGCCCCGCGCAGTCATCGTGGGTATGCCTTGGGGTTCCTGCAGGCCGGCCTGACCTTCGGTTACTTGCTCGGCGCGCTCACGGCCACGTTGCTTGCACAGGTCTTCACCCCGGCCGAGATTCTCGACTATGCCTGGCGTTTCCCCTTCCTGCTCGGCGGCGTGTTTGGCGTGATCGGCGTATGGCTGCGCCGCTGGCTCAACGAAACCCCGGTATTCCTCGAAATGCAGGCCCGCCGCCAGGCTGCCGCCGAACTGCCGCTGCGCACCGTGTTGCGCGACCACCGCGCCGTGTTGCTGCCGGCGATGATCCTTACGTGCGTGCTGACGTCGGCGGTGGTGGTGCTGGTGGTCATCACCCCCACCATGATGCAGAAAACCTTCGGCATGAGCCCCAGCCACACCTTTGCCTTGAGCGCGCTGGGGATTGTGTTTCTCAACATCGGTTGCGTATTGGCCGGCCTGCTGGTGGACCGCATCGGCGCCTGGCGCGCGGTGCTGGTCTACAGCCTGCTGCTGCCGGTGGGGGTGTTTATCTTGTATGCCAGCCTGATCAGCGGCGGGGTCTGGCTGGGCGCCGCGTATGCCGTGGCCGGCTTGAGCTGCGGGGTGGTGGGCGCGGTGCCGTCGGTGATGGTCGGGCTGTTTCCGGCGCCGGTGCGGGTGTCGGGGATTTCCTTCACCTACAACATTGCCTACGCGCTGTGGGCGAGTACCACACCGCTGCTGCTGATTGCGTTAATGCCCGCCAGTCCGTGGATTTGCGTGGGGTATTGCGGGGTGATGGGGGCGGTGGGCGTGGCGAGTGTGGCGCTGTTCGGCAAGCGCCACACCTTGGCTGGCTGAGGCTCAGGTCAGGACGATGATCGTGATTCATGTGGGAGGGGGCTTGCCCCCGATAGCGGTGTGTCAGCCAGCCTGTCTGTCGCTGATACACCGCCATCGGGGGCAAGCCCCCTCCCACATTGGTTTTGTGGTGTTTTCAGGTTCGTGGCAGGCATTCGATGGTGCGGTTTATCACCGTTTTGGCCATTTCCAGCAGATGCCATGCAGCATGGATTCTTGCGCGGTCGTGGGGTTGCAGGTGATCGCAACAGTCCCACACCGTGGCCGATGCGCTGTTGATCAGATGGGAAATGTAAAGTTGAGCGTCTTCGAAGCTGAGTTCTTCATTGACGACGAGGCAATCCATGGGCGGATCGGGCAGTGCTTTGGTCATGGTGTAACTCCTATTGAACAAGGGAGCGACCACCAACGCTGCTAAACGTGAGGTGGCAGCTGTACGCGGGTTAGCAGACCGGTCAATAGGAAAACCAGCGCACCCGAAGGTGCCCCACGTACAGCCGCCATAATGCGGTGACAACGTGTGCCTATTGAACTCAGGCTGCTAAACCCGATCACTGAATTTCAGTGACGGGTCGAAGACTAGCCATCGATTCCAACAGGCACAAGGCGGCGGGGATTGTCTCGGAAACGTCCTGCAATTTAAAGGGACACGGCTTGCTGGCCCTTTACAAACCATGACGAAATGCCAGCAACGCCACCTTATCCAAAAGGTGGGAGGGGGCTTGCCCCCGATGAGGCCGTGTCAGTAACGCATCCGAAACTGACCCACCGCTATCGGGGGCAAGCCCCCTCCCACATTGAATGCATTTCAGGTCTTGAGTCAGCGTCCGAGCATTTTCACCCAGCGCGACGGCGGCATGCCGTAGGTGCTGCGAAACTGCCGGGTCATGTGGCTCTGGTCGGTGAAGCCCGCGCTCATCGCCGCATCCACCAAGGGCTCGCCCTGGGCCAATAATTGGCGCACCAGGTCCAGCCGGCGCATGGTCAGGTAGCGGTAGGGGCTGGTGCCGAACAGCAAGCGGAAATCCCGCGACAGCGCCCAGCGGTCGCGCCCGGCGTGATCAGCGATTTCATCCAGGGTGAGGCTGCGGCCCAGGGCGCTGTGGATAAATTCCCGGGCGCGCTCGGCGGCGATGTAATCAAAGGATTTGCGGCTTGTGATGACGCCGGACGCAGCGCTGAGCGTATGGGCCAGGTCGAACATGGCGTCCTGCTCCTGCATCGGGTCGATCGGGCAGTCCAGGCTTTGCAGCAATACCTCGCTGGCGCGGTGCAGCCGCGGGTCGGTGGACACGCCGCCGGGTATGAAGGGCAGCGGCTTGCCGCCGAGGATCTGCTGGATCAGCGCCGGTTCTACATAGATCATCCGGTACTTGAAACCCTCATCGCTGCCCGCGCGGCCGTCATGGATTTCATCGGGGTGAATCACCATGGTGGTGCCGGGCAAACTGTGGGTCATGCCGCCGCGATAGTGGAAACTCTGCACACCGAACAGCGTGCGCCCGATGGCGTAGGTGTCATGGCGATGAGGGTCGAACGCAAAGCCGGCAAAGTAGGCTTCGATACGGTCCAGGCCACTGGCGTGCGGCGCGCGGTGCAGCCAGTCCAGCGTGTGGGTAGGGTTGCCCATGGTGACTGTCACAAAAGGAGGTGGAAACACGTTAGCCGAGTCTGCGCCCCTTGTCTGCCGGGGTCTTGTACGATTGTGCAGTTGTTCGGCCAGGCCTATGATCCAGGCTGCGTATTGCCTTGAAGGAGCTGGCCGCGATGGAACTGTTCAACCCCGCTTATGTGGCGCCGCTGGTCTCGTTGGCCCTGCTGTGGACGGTGGCCGTGGTCACGCCCGGGCCCAACTTCTTCAACACCGCCCAATTGGCCGCCAGTTGTTCGCGCCGACATGGTGTAGTGGCCTCGGCGGGCGTGGCCACCGGTACGATCCTGTGGGGGTTGGCGGGTGGGCTGGGGATCAAGTCGCTGTTTACGGCCGCGCCTATGTTGTACCTGGCGTTCAAGATCATCGGTGGCTGCTATTTGATTTATCTGGGGCTGAAACTGTTCAAGCGCTCGGCAACCAGCATGGGCCAGACTCCATTGCCGGATGCGGCGCGGCGCTCGCTGTTTTCCGCCTGGCGTCTGGGGCTGTTGGGTAACCTGTCCAACCCCAAGGCGGCGCTGTTCGTCGCCACTATCTTCGCATCCACCATGCCGCCGTCGCCTTCGCCGGTGTTGCTGACGTTGGCGGTGATCGTCATGGCGACCTTGTCGTTCAGTTGGTACACCAGTGTGGCGCTGCTGTTTTCCAGTGAACGCATGGCCACTCTTTACAGCCGTTCGCGTAAATGGCTCGATCGTTTTGCCGGGGGATGCTACGTCTTGTTCGGTTCACATCTGATCGCGAATCGCTGACCGTCCGTTACACGGCTTAAATGGGTGGTGAGGGAGCAAGCGCCCTCCCACCCAGGTTGAATCAGTCGCCCAGTGCTTCGCCTTCGCGCCGCGGGTCCGCACCCCCGCTCAATGACACCTTGCCCTGGGCATCACGCGTGCGAACGATCGCCTGGACGCCGCTGGTCATGTCGATTTCGCTCAGTTCGTGACCTCTACTCTTCAAGGCCTGCTTCACGCCCGGGCTGAACAGCCCGGCTTCCAACTCGGTTGCGCCATTGCGGCTGCCGAAGTTCGGCAGGCTGATAGCGGCCTGCGGGTCGAGTTTCCAGTCCAGCATCGCGACCAGTGTTTTGCTCACGTATTCAATGATCTGCGAGCCGCCCGGCGAACCCACGGTGGCCAGCAACTCACCGCTCTGACGGTCGAATACCAGGGTCGGCGCCATGGCCGAGCGCGGGCGTTTGCCGGGTTGTACGCGGTTGGCGACGGGTTGGCCGTTTTCTTCGGGGATGAACGAGAAATCGGTCATCTGATTATTGAGCAAAAAGCCCTGGACCATGACGTGGGAGCCGAACGCCGCCTCGACCGAGGTGGTCATCGATACGGCGCCGCCCTGATCATCCACGGCCACCACTTGCGAGGTGGAAATGCGCAGTGGCGAGCGGTCCGGCGCGTAGGCCACCTGAAGGCCTGCCGGTTGACCCGGCTTGGCGATGCCCATGCTGCGCTCACCGATCAGTGCGGCGCGCCGGGCCAGGTAATCTGGTGCAACGAGACCGGCAACCGGCACCGGCGTGAAGTCCGCATCAGCCACGTATAGCGCTCGGTCGGCGAACGCCAGGCGCCCGGCTTCGGCGATCAGATGCACGGCTTCGGGCGTGGGTTCAAGCCCGGCCGGCGAGGGACTCTTGAGCGGCGTCATCGGCGCGATGGCCAGGCGCGGATCGCGCGTTTGCAGCGCCTGCAATGTGCCGAGGATTTGCGCAACAGCGATCCCACCCGACGACGGCGGCGGCATGCCGCAGACTTTCCACTGCTTGTAGTCGGTACACAACGGCGTGCGCTCCTTGGCGGCGTAGCCCTGAAGGTCCGCCTGGGTCAAGCTGCCGGCATTGCGATTGCCCTGCACCTTGCGCGCGATTTCATCGGCAATCGGGCCGTGATACAGCGCGTCCGGCCCCTCCTTGGCGATACGCTTGAACACCTTCGCCAGCGCCGGGTTCTTCAACAGCGTGCCAGTGGCTTTTGGCGAACCATCGGTATTCAGAAAGTAAGTGGCCATGTCCGGCGATTGCGCGATAAAGCGGTCTGCGGCAATCAGGCTGTGCAGGCGTGGGGAGATTGCGAAACCCTGTTCGGACAACCGGATCGCCGGTTCGAACAGCTGGGTCCACGGCAGGTGGCCGTTCTTTTTATGCGCCATTTCCAGTGCCCGCAATACCCCCGGCGTGCCCACCGAACGCCCGCCGATCTGCGCATCGGTAAACGCCATGGGCGTACCGTCGGCCTTCAGGAACAACCGCTCTGTCGCCCCGGCTGGGGCGGTTTCCCGGCCGTCATAGGCGTGCACGTTTTCGCCGTCCCACAGCATGATGAATGCGCCGCCGCCGATGCCGGACGATTGCGGTTCCACCAGCGTCAGCACCGCTTGCATGGCGATCGCCGCATCGATTGCCGAACCGCCCCGGCGCAACATTTCGCGTCCGGCTTGGGCAGCCAGTGGGTTGGCAGCGGCAGCCATATGGCGGGCTGCGTGACGAGTGGCGAGGTCGGTGCGATAGCCCGACCCCAGCTCCGGTGCGGGTGGTTGTTCATTGACCGTGGTGTGGCAGCCGGCAAGGGCGAGCGTGATGGCAACGGTTGATAGTTGACGGCGGGAAATAAAAAGCACGCGTTGAACTCCGTTCATTTTGAGAATGACCTGATCTTCCTGTCGCAAGACTTTAGCGCAGCAGAGAGGGGGATGGTCCGGATTGATTGGTTTTTTCCGGTCGGGCCCGCCGGGCTGGGTTTGCGTAATGCTGGAACCAAACCGAGGAAAATACTCACTCGGTAACTGGTATTTATCTATTTCTGGAGCCTGCTATGCACAGAAGAGTAGATGGTCTGCCCCACGCACAACATGACGTCATCGAGCATGCTCATGTCGATAATGCACATTCCCGCCCGGCCACAGAGCCTGCCCAGCCGTTACCCTCCTACCAATCGTTGAATCCCGCTTCAATGCTGTTCGATATCCGCCTCAAAGGTGGGCGGCTGGAACCTGATACAACCCTGGTGGGACGTGATATCGCCCGCCATCTCAATGCGCCGAACAAGCATTATGTCGCTGATGGCGCCTCGGTCGCCGGCACGTTGCGTTTCAAGGATGAGCGAGATTACCTGTTTCATATTCAGCCCACGCCTGCTGTTGCGGCGGTATTCAGAAGCAGCCTGCCCGAGACTGATGGCGGTGAAGGTCGCGTATCGCCGGGCCCCGGTCGGGGACACTTGGGAAGCGTAAGCGGTGTACAGACGACCGCCGAGGGCAAGCAATTTCGTCTGGATCAGGGACGCCTGTATCGCTTCGAACCCCTTGCCCTGTCCTGGTTGCCCGACGCCGACAACCGCACCTACAGCCGTATCGGGCTGACCCGTGAAGGGCAACTGTTGAAGACCCCTCCGCAGGCGCTGGACAGCAGTGCGCAGGGGCGGACCTCGGCGGTGTTGCGCCAGGCTCAGGGCGCATCGGTCGTGCAGATTCAAGGTGCCGACGTGGCGGATGCACGCCCGGTCGATGAACGCGGCGCGCCTGTGCAACTTACGCGAGTCGGCTTGTCTGGCGGCACGCTGTATGGCGCCACGGCTGACGGTGAACTGCTGCGCGCGGACACGCGGCTGGCGCGGGACGGCACGCTGCCGATGGTTGCGCAATCGCTCGTACCGCTGGAGCAGGCGCTGAAGGGCGCAGTGCGTGTCGAGGGGTTCTTCCATGATGACGCCGGGCAGCTCAATGCCCAGGTTCGTGATGCCCGGCAGCAATTGCACAGCGTGCCGTTGGATAGGGCTGGCGCACTGCGCCCTGAGTGGAACCTCAGCGACGTGCTGGTCAAGGGCATCGAGAAAGGCCTGCCGTTGCCCAGCCTCCAGGCATTGACGACAGCCGTCGATCTTGGGCTGCGGGGCAAGGTTGCGTTTGATTCCGGCACATTGCTGAGCTGGGATGCGTCGGCGCAACGTTGGGACACAAGCGCACAACAGGGCGTGGCACATCTGGAACGAGGGCTGGATGGACGCGCCTATGCGCTCCAAGCAGGGCAACTCAAAGCGGTGAATGTAACAAAGGTACGTGACCCGGTCTTTGAGGGGGCCAGTCATGAATTGAGCGCACTGCCCAAGCCTCGTCCCCAGGTGTCACTTGAGGAGGTACTTGCGGGCGATATCCAGCGTCCTGTCACTGGCTTTGCCGTAGCCGACGGCCGCAACTTTGTAACCGTCGATAAAGACCATCAGCTCCAGGCCTGTGTGGACGGAGTGGTCGGTCCGTTACGGCTTTCACCGGCGCTCGCAATCAAAACACTGGCGCTGGATCATGAAGCCAATCTTTATGCACACACTCAGGTGGGCGAATTGTTCAAGCTCGATCGCCGCGCCTGGCAAGGCAGCGAGGATGCCGCGCCCCGCTGGAGCAAGGTTGAACTGCCGCAGGGCCAGTCTTTGGAGTCCCTGCGGATGGGGGCTGACCGGCACTTGATTGGCGGTTGGGACAAGCAGTTCCATCGACTGGATAACGCGGCCCCAAGCGCAATGGCGTGGGGGCCGGTGCGACCGGCGGTGCAGGAGGCTTCATTGGCCGATACGTTAGCGGCCGGCCAGATGCGCACGCCTGTGTCAGGGGGCGCGCTGACGGCCAGCAGCAATGTGCTTGGGCAAACACGCGAAGGGATGCCCATCAAGCGCAATTTTCTCCAGGGGATCAAATCGCACTTCCATCCTTTGCAAGCGCTGGGTGAGAAAGGCCAGTCCATTGGGCATCACATCAATGGTCGCCGGGGATTGGAGAGCGTATACGTTGACGATAAGCGCCTTCACCAACAGCTCGAGTCGCTCTCAAGGAGCAAGCCGGTTGGCGCTGACCTGAGTACTCGCCTTGCGGCCATGAGCGAGCCCGGGCCGCGACAGGCACTGGCCGAGCAGCTCAGCCAGGCGTTGGCCAAGGTCGAAGAAAGCAGCCAGTCGTGCGCCCGCCTGATCGGCGACCTGCATGGGCTGACAGTTGATGCACAGCCCAAGCTCAGCCGAACGGTGGTGAGCGCCGAGTCGACGCTGCACCAGTTGTATGAAGCATTCAAGCGGGTCGAACCTTCAGCGCAGAAGACCACGGCAGCGCTGCTGGCCAACTTCGAAGGGCAAGGCTTGAGGTTGCCCGAGTGGAAACCGGAGCGCAAACGAGATTCCAGTCATCCTTCGGCGCTCGTCGAAGGCGATCTGATTCACCATGCCGGCACGCTTAAGCAATTGGCTGGGATGGTTGAAGAACTGAGCAGTACGTCCGGCCATAGCCCAAGCGCCTTGAAAAGAATCGAGGCGTCGCTGGAGGCAGTGATGAAAGGCTTTGAAGAGGGCCCTGTGCACACGCTGTCCAGCCAGCAGATTGTCAGCTACGACCAGGCGGAATCCCTGTATGACAACTTCAAACTGCTGGCCAAGGATCTTGGCACTCCAGGGTCCGCCTTGCATTGGCATCTTTCGGGGCTGCTGGGATTGCCCGCCGATGCGTCCATTACGGATGTGATGACACGGCAAGTGCAGCAGATGGACACGGGTCATGCCCTGAACACCAGCCGCACCCAAGGGGTGAGCGTCGCAGCGCTGGTGACCGGCATAAAGCCGGTGGCGCCAGTGGAGTTTTTTCTGGGCGGTTCCAGGTCTCATACCCATGGTGTGAACATCAGTCGTACCGACACCGGTGCGCGGGTTGAGATCAGCACCGAGGGCACATATCGGTTGGCTGGATCCGTGGGCTCGGGTGTGACCTTGGGTAAAGGCGGCGCTGCGCTGGGGCCGGGCCTGAGGGTCGCGGGCGAGTTGACGGCTGCCGTTGCGCATAACAAGGGGGCTACCCTTGGTTTTAATGTAAAAGAGGCCGACTTTGGCAAGATGATGTCGATTCTGATGGGGCAGTCTGGCGGTTTCCACGACTTGTTGGCATTGGGAGAAAAACACGCGACGGGCACAAGCTCGAAACTCAGTGGTGATGTCAATCTGGATGCGCTCGCGCAACTGCGTTTGATGTATAGCCCGCAAGAGAATATTACCGAATTGGACTCAGTGCTTCGCGCCGGTATTGGAGGGGTGGGTAGTCTGAATCTTATGCATTTGGACAAGAGCCGAAGTACCACGCATTCAACGACGGGCACCAGCCGAGGCGAGGGACGCAGCGCTCAATTATTGAGGCACGGCGCAGTAGGCGCCAACTTCGCGCCTGTCAACGCGCTGGCGATCGCCGGCCGTGATGCCAGCAACGGGCCGGCAGCCATAGCTTTTGCTTTGCCGGAACTGTCGGTCATGGTGAAGTTCGATCGCACACAATCGAAGGCCTTCAATTTTTCGTTCAAGCCGCCGGCCCCCGTCACTCAGTCTCAGGTTGACGATATTCGAGACAGCCTGTCGCGGTACTCACCGCAATGGAGCCGGGATTTAGCCACCATCGCCGCGTCGAGCGCGCAAGGTTCTGCCGATGAACAACTGATCACGCTACAGCAGTTTCTGGCGACTCACCCACCGTTGGCGACCAAGCTGGATGACTATGAAGCTATCAGTCAGTCGCTGGGTAAAGTGTTGATTCAACAGGACCTGATGAAAGCTGGCTTACGTCAGTTGGCCTCGGTCGAGTCATCAGTCACACGTGTTGGGGTGCGCGATGATGAGCAGCATGGCTGGCTGGACGATGTCGCACCGGGCAACAAGGCAGCTATCGTGCAATGGCTCAGGGATGACCCGCAATTGGCCCATATCATCAAACAACTGCAGCAGGGTGAAGGCACCTCTGTGACGCTCGGCATGGAACTCAAACCGCAGGTTCTGCGCATGATCGAGCATCGTCACCTGGCGGGCGAAAGCACCGAGCCGTTGATCAAGCGAGCGCTGAAAGATCCCAACAACCTGCGTGTGAAAAGCATGGGCATGAACTATACCGCGACCCAGACCCATGGCATGTCGTTGCCGTTCCCGACCAATATCAGCTTCTCCAGCAGCGCCTCGCTCAGTCATACGCAAAAGCATGTCAACGTCGACTTCGAATACGGAGCAAATGCGGACAAACCGTTGCGCATGAACCTGAACAATACGTTGAGCCCCCTGCCACGCCACGACCTGACCGTTGACTTGGCGGACCAGCGTATCAGAACACCCAATGCGATGGCCTGAAAGGTAGCCGCAGGGATGACTGGGCAACCGACATGAATAAGCGGCTTACCTGAGGGCAAGCCGCTGTGTTTTACAGATAAATCACACCCTGCATATACAGCGCGGCCTTACCGGAGATGATCACCCGGTCACCGCGCAGCTCGCAGCGCAATTGACCTTTGCGCGTGCCGCCTTGCTCGGCGGTCAATTGCGATTTGCCCAGGCGCTCGGCCCAGAACGGTGCCAGCGACGTATGCGCGGAGCCCGTGACCGGGTCTTCATTGACCCCCACATTCGGGCCGAACCAGCGCGAAACAAAGTCAAAGCGCGTGCTCTTGGCGGTGACGGCAATCCCGCGTTTAGGCAGGCCCTTGAGCCTTGCGAAATCCGGCGTGAGTGCGGCCACTTGTGCTTCATCTTCCACCAGCACGATATAGTCATCGGTGCCGAACACCTCGGCGTTTTCGATCCCCAATGCACTTAGCATTCCGCTTGGCGGCTCGCAGCGCTCCGGTTGCCTGGCCGGGAAGTCCATGGCCAGTTCGTCGCCGTTGCGCGTCACCCGCAGCTCGCCGCTGCGCGTGGCGAAGCGCAACACGCGCGGCGCGCCCGGCAACTTGTGAATCAGCACCCACGCCGCTGCCAGCGTGGCGTGGCCACACAGGTCCACTTCGACTTCCGGGGTAAACCAGCGCAGTTCATAAAGGTCGCCACGGGGCACGAAGAACGCAGTTTCCGACAGATTGTTTTCGGCGGCGATGTGTTGCAGTTGCTCGTCCGTCAGCCACTCGGTGAGCGGGCATACCGCCGCAGGATTGCCGCCAAAGGCGTGCTGGCTGAAGGCGTCGACTTGGTAGATGTCCAGTTGCATCGGGAGCGCTCCGTGGTGGGGGAGGCTGGACACTAACAGCGGCTCCCGGGGGCGTCAAAATACAGATGGGTAGTATTTTTGAGCGTGAGCACCTTGGCGACACTTTCCTGCGCGCATAAAAAAACGGCCTACCTTTCGGTAAGCCGTTTTTAGTACTTGGTGGCTACACAGTCATTTGAACAGGAGTCCTAAGATTTTGTATTTATAATATTTTCTGAATACTAAATCATTAAGGCATACACATAGGCATACACACTGACGGACTTTCAACGGCTACTGCCCTGATATCTGTGCTTGGCATCGCGTCGTTCATCTCAACAAAACGATGTTCCAGACTGAATCGCGGCGGGTTTCGTATGTACCTCTTTGCCTTAAAATGAGGCCAATTAGGAGGTGCCATGAGCAACCCGCGTTACCCAGAAGAATTCAAAATCCAATTGGTCAATCGAGTAACCGAAAAGAAGCTGCCTGTCGCTGATGTGATGGCCCGCCTTGGCGTGTCGACGCATAGCCTCTATGCCTGGATAAAACGCTACAGCAAACCTTTAGAAGAACGATAGCAAGACGATCATTACCCCTCTGAACTGCGTCGTCTGCGAGCGGAATTCAAGCGCGTTATTGAATAGCGATACATATTAAAAAGGTCGCCGCGTACTTCGCCAAGGAGCACGGCTGAAGTACGCCTTTATGAAGCAGTGCGCAGGCGACTGTTCGATTTGACGGCTTTGCCTGGCGCTGAAAGTCCATCCCAGCGGTTATTACGCCTGGCTTTCTGAGCCGCAATCTGTACGCCCCCAAGACGACCGACGACTGCTGGGTTTGATCAAGCATTCCTGGCTGGAGAGCGGCGGCGTTTATGGCTATCGCAAAATCCATGACGATATGCGCGAGGTCGGTGAGGATTGTGATCGTCATCGTATGGCAAAGCTTATGCGTCTTGAAGGTCTGTATTCTCAGACAGGTTATCGACGCCGCCCAGGAAAGTACGGCGGTAATCGAGCGGTCGCCTCATCCAATCAGCTGACGCGCCAGTTAGTTGTCGTGGAACCCAACAAGGTTTGGATCACCGACACCACGTACTTACGTACGAATGAAGGCTGGTTGTATTTGGCGGTGGTGCTAGACCTGTTTTCTCGTCAGGTCGTTGGCTGGTCAACTAATTCGCAGATGACCAGTGATTTGCAACCCCCAGAATACGAATTTTACTGGTCGACGACGAGTTCGAGGCGCGCGAAACGCTTGCTGCCTGGCTAATGCAGCTTGGGCATGAGGTTGTCGCCGTCTACGATGCGACCGCCGCTCTAGAGGACTGAAGGACGATAAAACGCCATCGCATTGATGACCAGTGACGTTGGCTTGAGCGGTTACATAGATGGATGCGAACTGCCCACAAGTGCCGAATGCTGTATTACCAACTACCAGCGTTGCTCATTACTGGATATGCCGGCCTTGACCTGGAACACCGGATACCAAACGATACCGCGGTGCTCGTTAAGCCATTCGACATGCACATCTTGATACCATCAATTTCCAACTGCCTGAACGGGAATCCATAGTTAAATCTGTATCGCGAGCAAGCACCCAATCGGTGCATGTTAATGGGCTTGCCAGAGGCTTCATGGCCAACGTGAAAGTGATCAGCTATTGCCGCGTTATTGGGCTTCAGCCTGACCTACCCAGTCTATGTTTCTCCGCGCAGTTGCAAAACTATGTGGGGCTTGTTATCGCTCTCAATCATAGCGCGAATGCGTAACTTGATTGTCTCAATGGAAAAGCCCGCTGTTGGCGGGCACATGTCAAACAAGTCTGAAGTGTCGCACTACAATTGATCAGTCGCCCGGCTTGTGCTTGTGTGGTGGCAAGGTCGGGTGTTTTTTCTCGCTAGGCGGATCTACATGCCGTCTGCGATCATCCTGACCGTCCTCGCGCTTAGGTTTGGGTCCCGGTTTGATGTCAGTAAACATGACGTACTCCTGTGATGAATGGATAAGCGGGTTAAAGGTAGCTATCGTTATACAATCAGCGAATTGGATGTTGCCGTCTCGAAAAAAGTTGCTCCACCTGGGAATATGCGTGGAAGTGCTTTTATGACGTGGTGACTGGCGTATCACCCACTGGGGCTGTCATAACGCTGCCGTTGGCTTTACGCCAACGGAAATGCTGGAAACAGGCAAGAAGTGAGGGCGTTGGTAATGGCAGCAGCTGGGCGCTAATTACACATCGGGCTGATCCAGGCCTCGCTGTATTGTTAAAGCGTTAATTGCCCACACACTTTGTTGATAGGGGGGCGTCGATAGACGCTTTACCAACGTAGCCACTCCAAACACGATGTAGCGATGGTTACTGAAAAAAAGGATTGATCCATAAAAAATACTGGCGGCAAGCGGCACCGTATGACGTTGCCACAAACTTGCCCAGGTACAGTTTTGAGTTCACCGCGGCTGATGAGGATACACGTCCCCGCGTGATCGATAACTCTCAAGCCATGGGTGTGCCGCGCCGGCATTTTTTTGTGTGGGACACCACCAACGATTCCCACAAGCCGGTGTACATAACCCTGACCAGGGACGGCGAAACGTTTGGACCAGCGGGTTGAATACACGCCGCGTGCCGTGAACGGCATGAAAAGGCAGGCCCTTATGTCAAATGCCAACCTTGGGACATGGGCGAGTCAAACCGCGGGATACCTGCTGGTAGTTACCACAGGCTTATTAATTCTTGGCGTCGCTCAGGAGCTAGTGATCGATACCTCCTTCTCGATGAATAAATGGGGCCTCAGGACGGTGTATACGCTTGCCAGCGAGCCAGCTAGGTATTGGGGCATGCGTGCTATCGCATAGCACGATTGCGCTGGTCCTAAGCGCCTCGGTGGCCGGTGTGTTCTGGCTGGTCAGGTTGAAATCCACGCTCACAGCGCCTGAGATAACCGCCATGCCTGAAACAGCACACATCAGACAGCAGCAAGAGATGAGCGAACTCATTCAAGAGACGGCCAACCTGCTGGATGAAGGCGCCGCAGACATGCCGTTAGCTTTTTTCGAAGCCTGCGAACATCTGCACCTGCGGGTCGCGCAGCTGATGCGTACGACTTTTCTGGCGGTGCAAAAAAAGCCAGCGGCCGGAGGATACACCAACCTACAAGGTGAAGTACTGACAGCCGTGTGAGGTTAAGCTTGGGGGGCACTCCGTGAGTATTGAATGCGGGCCAATCCCACCGCACTGGTACCTACCGTCACTGCCCAGGGAAGTGACCGTTGCCCGTATCACCCGTCATGCCCACAAGTGGCCCTAATCAAAAGGCTGGTTCAAATCAATGGATCCTACTCGGCCGCCTCGCATTTGAGGGTTGGAAAAATATCTACCCTTGATTTGGATCTTGAGGGCCACGCCGTTCCTCAATACCGTCGCGTCATACCCTGCCTGCCTATCCAACTCCAATTTGAGATTGAGAATGCGAGCGGCTTCATACTCTGCAACCTCACCTGTGACACCTAGCGGCTTGCCTGTGAGCTGATAATGACGCCGAGCAAAGGACTTTCGCGTCGCTCAGGATCGTGTAAACCTCATCGTTTACTTCTATGCTTTTTACCGGGATGGAGCCGGGCTTTCACCCTGCCCTGAAAGATGATTTGCGCGATCTAACCAAAATCGTGCCTTCTGAAAGTATCGATCAGCTTTCGTGACTCGGCCTGCTGCAAAGGCCTTGTTGCCATCTGCAAGCCAGTGGCTTGCCTTTATCTGCGCATCGAGTATACGGTCATCCAGCCGCACTTTAGGGGCTTTGGTAGGCATGGCTTTTTCAATCCACGATTCGACCCCAGCAGAACTGTGGTCTATAAATTAAAAATAGGTAACGTGCCACCATCGGCACACCTACTGAGAGGTTCCGCATGGCTAACAATGAAAAAACAAGTAAAGGTGTTGCGTCCAAGGCCAGCGAGCAACTGAAGGACAAGAAATCTACCGCTGATGAAAAATCAGTTGCAGGTTCGGCACTGACTCAAGCGCCGGATAAAAAGAAAAAGTAGATTGTACTTTAGGGCATATAGCCCTAACGCTTTCCTGCATTGCGTAACTCAGGCGAATGTTGTCAGGAGTCGGCTTATCACGAAGAAAATAAAGCTCGCGCGGTGTCTTGCAACGCTTGGGCTTGATAGTGCCGGCGAGCAGCACCTTTTGAAAACTGATCAGCCCTATGCACTCGGTTTTGAGGATCGAAAAACATTCCTCTCCTACGTACCTGGCCCCATGTTTTACGGCGGGGCTTAGGTGTACCTGGCGCGGTTTCAGATATCTGCTGCCCGGTACATCCGAGGCCAATAAGGCGACTCCACGCCCGCGCAGCGCACCATGCCAGATAGCGACAGAGGCTGGAACCGCTCACCGTCGAAGCGCCAGAACTGCTCGCTGCCACAGTCACCAAAGCCCCTAGCCCGGTTAAAACTCGACAGTTCTCCTGTGTCCGGATCGTAACCAACAGCGCCGTTTGGCTCATCGCCCAAGCCATGAGGAAAAACCTGCATTTCAAGAGGCTTGACCTGCTCAGGATGCTCACGCGGTGCTTGGTATAGCACATATGCGCAGTTGTAGGCTGCACACCAAGTCTGGATGATAACCAGCGCCTGTTCCTCGTTCAGAGCGTAAACGCTGGTCTCGACCTTGCTCATATCATCGACGTCTTGTTTCCAGGTATCAAGAGTCGCAGCGATCACCGCATCGCCGATACGCTTTTGTTCTGCTTCATCCGGCTGCCCAACAGGCTTGAACTCCGGCAGTACAGGTGCGGCCGGCGCCGACGGCACTTCACTGTCAGGCTTGGCACCTCGACGCATCAAAGCGCTCTGTGTGCCGACTCGCTCCTGCACTGCATCCATCAACAACAGTGCAGCACTGATTCCATCAAGCGAGGCTACCTGTTCGCCCTGTGTCGCAGCTACAGTCAGGCGATTGCCATTGCGTAACTCGTCGATCAGCGTCAATGCTACGGCGCCGGTGGCGTACCAATCCTCGCCTGATTCTGCATCGCCCTTCTGCAGTGCACTCCTTAACGGTTTGCCGTCCAGTTGGGGCTGGCCATTAACGTCCTGTTGGGTATAAAGAGCAACCCTTAGTTTGCCCTCAGGGCCGGCCTTGCGGGTAATGCGTACCGTCCACTGCGCAAGCTCCATGTCCTCAGACGCAGACACTGCTGTGCACTGACGTGTATTGTCACATCCCACCACCCAGTCCTTGATTTCACGATACAGCGGCACGTGCTCAGCTGCGTATGGCGAAGAGCTCACCCATGCGGCCGCCAGCCCTGCGGCAATTAATGCGGACTTCATACGAAGCCCATCTGACGCTGACGCAGCGCTGCCAGTTCCTGCTCAGCCCGGGCCACGTTCAAGTAGCTCTCCATCACGCCCAGGAGCTCGTCATCGCGCAGCGGTTTTCCGTTGACCCGATAGCCCACGGACATGATGCGTACCTTTGGCGTACCACGGCTGCGCGTGAACAGGGCCTTGGAGAACTCGAAGCTGACCTTGCGCTGGTGTGAGTTTTCGCCTGAGTCCGAGCCGAGTTCAAGTATCAGCGATTCCATCCAACGGCCGTTCTTGTAGCTCACACGCCCCACCTGCAGCAGGTCGATAGGCTGTTGGAGGTTGTGCACACGCAGACAACGGTGATCCAGCGTCATGAACACAAACGTTCCTGAGTGGCGGTTGGCCCAGGTAGCGGCAACCAGTATGGCAACCCCGACCAGGCAGAAGATCAAGGCGCCCACGCCGCCCTTGTCACCCGGACGATGCACCCCACCCATGTCACGCAGCACCGCCCAGGCCAGCAGTGCCATCACCAACGCGGCGATGGGCAACACGTATTTGACACGAGGTGAGGAGGTAAACTCGGTCTTATCCGGCACCGAGTCGATGAAGGCTTGCAAGTTGCCGGTGGCGTCTTCGGCTTCGGTGCGTGTGGCCTGGTTGTATTCGTCGGTCAGCGACGCAGCAAGGTCGGCAGCGCTGCCAGGTTGGTAGGGTGGTTTATTCATGGGTCAAGTCTCCGTGCTGCTCATGCGGTGTGCGCCGTGTCGGCGAGTAATTGGTTGAACCACTGGCTGTCAGCCTCGCTGGCCGGACGGGACGCCTGACGTAGCAAGTCGTCGTCCAGTGCCACCTTAAGGTTGTGTACGCGCTGCAAGGTGGGCGGATGGGTGTCGAAGGGGTGCTCGACACGGTGTTCGAGGGTGTGGGGGCTGACCGGCAACGCGTGCTGCCCCATGTGGCTGTTGAGCGCCTGCACAATGTTGCGGGTCTGCGGGCTGGCGAGCAGCAGGTCGATCAGCTCGGACAAGGCACACACCCGCAGCAAGGCGCAGGCGAATGTTCGGGCACCGGCCACCCTGGCGCCCACTTCGTCGGCGGCCAGTTCCTGCCGGCGGCTCCAGTGATGGAAGGCGTGATCGAATCGCTCAAGAAAGTACAGCGACACCCAGATGCCAGGGCCGGCCAGCAGGGTGTCACTGTCGTTGTCTTCGAGCATGGTGTGGATACGTGAATGCACGCTATGGAACAGCGACGACAGTTGCGAGCCCTTCTCCGTGTCGCCGGATGCGAAGTGCCCCAGCTCATGTCCCACCACAGCGCCTGCTTCGTCCTGGCTCATGGCCGAGGCGTAGGTGAGCGGGATATACAGCGTGCGCCCAAGCAGCGGCGCCTGCGCTGACTGCAGGAACACCTGGCTGCTGGTCACGAACCAGGAGCGATCAACGCCCACCACGATATGATCCGGCGAGGGTGCATTGGCCGTACGTGCAATGTCATCCACCCAACGCCACAGGCCCGGCGCATGCTCGCGTGACAATTCACGCCCCAGCAGCCCCAGCGCAGGTGCCTCCAGCGGTGCCAGCCGCTTGCGGATGCTGCGCAGCAACAGCACGCCACCTGCCAGCACCACCCACAGCGGCAGGGTGAACAGCAACGGCATGGCGCCGCCCCTGTCCCAGTTGCTGTAGGCCCAGACCATTTCGTAGAGCAGGCACAGGCTGATACCTGCCACTAGCAGCGCCACATCAAGGAAGATCAGTTGGGTGACCCGCTGCCAGGCCAGTGTCAGGTGCTGCAGCATGTAGTCTTGCGAACGAATAGAGCGCAGGGCGTCATACTTGAGCTTACCCAGCAGCGCCAGACCGGTCAGGGCGGCCGCCAGCGCACACAGCTCAGCCAGGTGCGCGAGTAACCCGCGTAACGTCAGCCAGCCGTGGTCCTGCACGATGCGGGCGATCTCCTGCTGCATGTGCGGCACGATGTACTCGGCCCCCACATACCCGCCGGTCAGGCTCTTGTGCACCGGCAAAAGATGCTCGGGGTCTTTTTCGGCGGCCACGATCCAGTCGCGCATTTGCTGCTCGTCGCTCAATGCCCAGTGCACGCGACCGTCTTGCAGCAGTGCGTAAAGCATCAGCCCCAACGGGACCAGAAACAGAAAGGCCAGCAGCCGCAACCTGCGTGATGAGGTAGACATGATCACTTCTGGTTCAGGTAGTCGGTGAGGAACGCTTGGGCATTGCCCTGTGACGATAGCCCTTCGCTGTAGCCCACGTTCAACTCCTGGCTTTCGTCAGGCAAGTACAGCTCGCCATAGCCATCTTGAAGGATCAGCGCCACGAACTTCAGGCCGTTGACCTCGGTGCTGTAGCGCGTGTCCTTGGCGGTCTTTTCCACTTTCATTTTCTGGATGCGCAGGTTCCAGTCATGGTCCACCCCTTCCACTTGCACCAGGGCCTCGTTGACAGGGCGGGCACCGATGCGCAGCGTCCATACCTTCATGCCTTGCTCACCTTGGTAAGCCATGACCTTGTCGGCCACTTCCGGGCGGGCGTCGTCGGCCAGGGTGAAAGCGGAAGTCAGCAGCAACGCGCCAACGGTGAGTGCGCGCGCGCAGGTGCTCAGGAACATGCCAGTGTCCTCGGTAATGAAATGAGTGCACCTGATAAGCCAGAGTCACCGAATCGTCAAGGTTGCTGACCGCCTCACACAAGTGAATGGCCGCCGGTCACAGGCACTGGTTAAAAAAGCACCACCAGCACTATACTGCGACCCCATTGTCGGATTGACGTCAAATAGCCGTTAGCCAGTATTGAAAGCCATGCAGAGTTGGACCCCTTACCGGGACACCGAAGTGTTCTTCGATGGCCCGCAGCCCTTGAGCCGGTCAAATATCCTCGACGCGTCCGCGCGGGAGATCATCGGCAGTGCCAGCGGGTACTACCAGGCGCGAACCGTGCGCCCATTGATGCAGTATTTCGACTGCGACCTTCGCTTTACCGAGCGGCTGCGCATCCACAAGGTGCTGCCCGAAAGTCTGTGCATTGTGCAGGTCCTCGAAGGAGGATGGAGCCATAGCATCGACCGCCGCACGCCTAATCGCTACACGCCGGAAGCCCCGGTCAGCTTGGGCCTGAGCGAGCCAATGGAAGCGGTGGATATCCTGCCGTCCGGTAGCCACGCACGGCTGGCGGGGCTGCGCATCGCCGGCTCGTTCATTCACGAACAGGCCGAGGAAGGCGACACCACGCTGTTGCCGCTGCTGCGCCTGCAACAGGACGGTGTACGTTTCACGCCACTGCCCCGCTGCATGGCGCTGCGCTCGCTGTTCGAGCGCCTGTACCAGACGCCCTACCACGGCGCACTGGGCAGGCTGCATCAGGAAAGCCTGACCCTGGCAGTACTGGTGGAGCTGGCAGCGCACCTGGGCGGCCAGCAAACCCGCCCCCAGGGCCAGACCCGTGCCCAGCGCGATCTGGCGCACGAAGCCCGGCAACTGCTCGAAGATAATCTCGCCCGGCCACCGGCCAGCCCTGAGCTGGCATGCATGCTGGGTGTGGGGGAGACCACGCTGCGCCGCGCCTTCAAGCAGGCGTTCGGCAGGTCGATGCTGCACTACCTGCGCGACTGTCGCATGGAAGTGGCTCGCCAACTGTTGTGCGAACGCAAATGGCAGGTGGCGCAGGTTGCGTACCGTGTCGGCTACGCAGACCCGGCCAACTTCACCCATGCCTACAAGGCGCGGTTCGGGTATCCGCCGGGTAAGGAGTGAGCGGCGTATTGAATCAACCTGGGCTAAGCCGACTTGTTTGAGCGCCTCTGCGGCCACCTGGGGCCCATCGTACAGCCAAACGACCTGTGCTGAAGCAGCCCGCCGTGCTCAAATTTCGTGAGTGCCATGGTCGTTTTTCGTGACTACTGGCTGCCTTTGAGAATGATGTGTGTGCTTGGTAAGCGTCCGGTGAAGTCAGGTTGATACAACCGGATTCGTGGCGCTTTTTCCCTGCTATCCGGGCTTGATCGGAGCGGCATGGGGTTCGGCGGCGCTCAACGTATCAAAGTGATTCGTGGTCGAAACCTGGCTTAATGGAATCAAGCCCCTCTAAATTGAATCCACGCTCCAGGTTTAACCGCACTAGCTGGCATCGGTCGTAGTCACCTACACCGGTAATGTGCGCTTTAGGAGGGCAAAGTTTCTCCACCAGCTCAGCACCCAGATCCATACGCCCAGTCCGGATGAAATGTGCAGCGGCAATTAAAACTCCGACTTGGTTTTCGCTGTTCTTCAATCCCATTCTATTCATCATCCGTATGCGTCCGGGCAAGTCACCCACAAGACTCCGCAAAACTAAGACATGGTATTCACTTAGTGGCCACCAGCCAATCAGATGAGGAATTGTTGAGTGCCGTTTGAGTTATTGGATCAATCCGAAGCCGGTGAGGGCTATTGCTTCGGCTTGCTCTTACTGAGAACGAACCACACTGCTAAACAGATAAGCCCGCCGCCGTATAAATGCGCGACCGAAAAACGCTCACCAAGGAACAATGGATAAGCTGGCATATTTTGAGAATGTGCCGCTGAAAGCCGACGCAATTTTTGCAGGGGAACTCCCTGAAGAGCGGTTTAGAACCCTATTGAGCTGACCGTCGGGTCGTTGTTCGCCGCAATCCGACTTCTGGGCACTTTGCGTGAGACCAGCGTGATGGTTCAGCCTCCAGATGATTCTGCATCACACAAAAGCTCCAGCAAGTCATTCGCCAGAGCCGCCGCTTCTTGTCGAAAGTCGGTATTCCAGCGGCTCGACCAGTTAACAGGCTTTCCCTCATCCTCCCAATGCGCCAGCGCAAGCCCGTTGATTATTTCCAGCTCGAACCAAATACGCCGCCAGGCGACGGCGTTCTGAACTGACCTTGTGTCTTTCCACAGGAATTCTGTTTGCGCGACAAATGCCGCCCATGCGAACACATCTTCTGAGGCTCGCTCGCCGAGCGTTCGGAAGTATTTTGCGCTAGCCAATTAACGATTCCTTGTAGTCGTGCACCTATCTAGTAAATGTCCATCCCCGGATACAGAGCTTCAGGTGGATGATAATCGGGGTCCTCAAACCTGCTGTTCTGGTAATAGGTTTGGGCCGTCGGTCCATCACCGTTATAGGTCACCTGCGGATTCGGCGTGAGATGCCAACCGTGTCCTTCTGTGTCGCCCTCAATCAGCGATGCGTACACCCTACAGCTGCCTGATGAGCCGGATGTCAGCCTGAACTGGTAATAGAGTCCGGCTTGGGGAGTAAACTTCGTCGAGATGTGGCAGGAGCGAGTGAGTGACCCCTCCCAGAAAAGATCCACCTGCGTTTCTATACCGGGTCGGATCTGCGTTTCGTAATAGTCCCATGTGAGGTCTTGCCCTGCCTTGGGCATACCCAAGTCCTGTGTATGGGTGAACGGCAGGAGGCCGGTGCGAACAGCGCCGCCGGAACGTTTACCGTTTTCGTATTGGTAAACTTCGGCATGTTGCGTGTAGTCGACGATACGTACCCAGGCAGGATTGGGCTCGTTTTCGGGCGCGGTGAAGTAGTTGGTGTGGGGCAAATACTGGCAACCTGCGAACAACGGCAATGCAATCAGGCCAAGCAGAGGGCGTATCGACATGAAGCCTTTCCTTTTGCGGAGTCAGGGTTACAGACCACAAAAGAGGAGTCGCATTGCGTAACAACAGAAAATTTTGTGCTTGAAGCGTCGCGACGATATCAGATGCGGAGCCTATGCAGTGCACATAGAGAGCGGCGTAGCTTGATCATTGGGAGGTATTTGCTTAAGAAAATCGAAATGAGCACCTCGCATGATCCCTGGTACACCCCCTTTCGTGCTCTTCGGGTCGTGAACAGCCGTAAGCCAGATTTGCAACGACAAATTGCTTTCCAACTCCGGCAACCACAGTAAAGGAACTCAAGCGCACAAATGGTCTGTCAATTCTTCAAGCCCGGCCCTTTAACACGAGCAGACGCTTTTCGGCCAGAAGCACACACGGGACTTACTATCTCATCCTGAGCATTGCCGCTGTACCAAAAGTACTCCTGGATTCTCAGTTTAGACTTTGTAACGCGCCAGGGTAGGACCGATTTGAGGATACGTTTCCAGCTCCGATACTGAGTTTCATGATGCGCATCGATGCGTTTAGATCGGATTTTATCCGCTTCTTGAATCGCTTTCTCTTAGCTATAGATGGCTGTACAAGTCCCGCCGAAACGAAGCAGCCCGCCATTACGTCAGCTAGGCCGCCCAGACAACCAGGCACCCTCGTCAAGCCAGGCGAGAAGGGCGACCGGTGATAATGGCTTGGCGAAGTAATAACCTTGGCCCTGCTGACACCCCCAACCTCGCAGCAGGTGGTAGTGCAGCTCAGTTTCAACTCCTTCCGCCACGACGGTCAGGCTAAGATTTCTCACCAAGCTGATCAGGCCTCGGATTATGTGCCATTCTTTGTTACCCGGCTGAAGATCAACGAGCAGTGAACGATCGAGCTTGACGCTGCTTGCCGGAATCTCGCGCAGGTAGGCCCAGTTACTGTAACCACTGCCAAAGTCATCAATCCCAATGGCAACGCCGAGATCGCGAAAACGTTGCAACTGGACCCGCACGGCCTGGAAGTCAGTCACTAGGACGCTTTCGGTAAATTCGAGCTCAATGAATCGTGGTGCTACCTTGAAGGCTTGCAGGCTCTCGACCAACTGATCGAACAGACGTCCGTCAGTCAGATCCAGTGCCGAGACGTTCAGGGAGACAGTCATTTCCAAGCCCTTAGCGCGCCACTCTGATAGCTGCTCACAGACGCGCCGCACTACCCAACTGGTGATGTGGCGAATAGAAGCTGTGGTTTCGGCCAGCGGGATGAATTCAGCAGGGCTAATCTCACCTAGCTTGGGATGCGACCACCGCAGCAGTGCCTCAACAGCAACGCACCGGTTGCTGGCAAGATCGACACGAGGTTGGTAGACCAGCCTGAATTGATCAACGGTGCCAAGTGCCGCTTCGATGTCATTCAGAAGTACGGTGCTGCGACGCAGGCTCGAATCGATCGCGGGGTCGTAATCGAGCCAACGCCTCTCGCTTCGGCGCGCAGCATCAGTGATGCTGGACATCTGGCGCAGGATATCCGTCGGCAGGCCAGATTCGGGCTTGTGCGGCAGTACGCAGATCCCTACATCGGAGAAAACGGGGATATCCCCACAGTACAGCGGTCTTTCGAACGCATGCACTATGCTGTCGGCCAGGCTGGACAGCGACAGTGTCCGGTGGTTGAGCAATGCGACAAAGCCCAGAGTGCCGGAGCGGTACAAACGCGTCTCTGCGGGCAGCAACTTCAAGACCAGCTCTTTGACCGCCAGCATGAAGTTGGTGAAAAACTCGCTGCCAAGCGACTTCGCCAAACTGTCCATCCCCGATGCGGAGAGCGGCTCTATAAGGACAGCGACCCGCTCATGCTGATCAGGTGCCTGCAGAATGTCTGCTTCAAAGCGCTGCCGGTTGGGTAAGCCAGTCATCGGGTCGATGTAATGCGAGCGGTGCATGGATTCCAACCTCGCCACCACGACCTGGGCCGCGTTGCGCAGAAGGGTTCGCCCTTGCTCGTCCATCGGAGCGTGCGCTTTATAGTCAAGCACGCAGAGCCTGCCCAGGTTGCGCCCTGAATTGATTGTCAACGGAGCACCTGCGTAATACCGGATGAACGGAGCGCCTATTACCAAGGGGTTGCTCAAGAACCGCGGGTCAGCGACAGGGTCACATATTTCTAACATCCCCCCTTCGTCGAGACTGTGGGCGCAGAAGGATATTTCGCGCGAGGTCCGTTCAGGCTCCATGCCCACACGGGCTTTGAAAACTTGATAGTCGCGCTCGATGATGCTGACCAGCGAAGTAGGCACCTTAAAATAGCTGGAGACCATCGCCACAATGCTGTTTAGCACAGGGTCCGAGCCGCTTTCCAAGTCGGAGGTCAAACGGTCTACGTCGACCAGCCGAGCGCATTCTTCTTCGGGCCATAAGTTGCATGTGGTCATTTCGGCTACTATTGAGTGATAAGTCGGCTGGAAATACCAAGATTAGGTGTTGATTCTATGCCTTGAGCTTATCACGGTGCCAAATTCCCACAATTATTGTTAGCCATTGCGCTGATAATCAGAAACTATAGGCCCTAGTTGTAAACCGCTTAAAGCTGAAGGAGTGGTTGCCTATAATTATCTAAGGTTGCGAACCATCGCCATATCGACTGCCGACAATTCGCACCTCAGCTCTCCGACCTGGCCCCGACGGAGCAACATTTGATCAGTATTCTCTCTCGTAGTCTTGAGTTGGTGCGCCGATTTGCACGCAATCAGCCAAGCCCTCCGGTTAGCTACGCCGGCACCGTCGTGGTGATTGCGCTTTGTGCCGCCGTGCGCGTGCAGCTTCCCTTTACAGCACTACCGTACCTGTTTTTCATACCGGGGCTTATGTTCATCGGTTTCTGTTTCGGCGTTGGTCCATCGGTCATAGGCTGCGTGCTAGCAGTGCTCACCGCACACTATTTCTTCATTGGCGAGATTGGCTTTAATGATGGCTTGACAGCCTGGGTTAGTAGCGCAAGTTTCGCCCTCGTGACCTTCGGCATGGCGGTTGTTTGCGCCTTATTCCGAAGAACCTTGAGCGCCCTCTCCGATGTTAACGATCGTCTGGAGTATGAGGTCGAGCGTCGTACACTGGAGCGAGATGGTATCTGGAATGTATCCCCTGACCTAATCTGCACGTTGGCCGAGGACGGTGACGTCGTGGCGATGAATCCAGCCTGGCAAACCGAAACCGGGCTTTCAGATCTAGAACTCAAGGGCGGTGCATTTTTCTGCTTCATCTCCCCCTCCCAACTGTCGGACGCCCTACTCACCCTGGGCAGAGGGGATATCGCAGAGCTCGATACCCAAGGCTCTCGCGCCAATGGCAAACCGCTGCACTTGAACTGGCGAATAGCACGTCGAGAGGGGCTGTACTTTGCGGTCGCGCGGGACGTTACTCAATACAAGGAACGTCAAGAAGCGCTGGAGCAAGTGAGCTCGCAGTTGCAGCAGAGCCAGAAAATGGAAGCAGTGGGCCAGCTAACAGGTGGATTAGCCCATGACTTCAATAACCTGCTGACCGTAATCACGGGCAGCTTGGACATGCTCGACCGACGTATCGCCCAGGGCAAGCAAGAGGACCTACCACTATATGTAGGGCTCGCACGAAATGCTTCTGCCCGGGCAGCCTCTCTGACACATCGGCTGCTGGCCTACGCCCGACGTCAGCCTCTGGCGAGCTCAGTAGTCAACCTGGCGTTGCTAGCTCAAGAAATGAGGGAGCTCATCAGCAGGAGCCTCACGCCGCGGATCGAACTGGAGCTATTGGCACCAGAAGAAACTTTGCTGTGCTTATGTGACGCCCACCAATTGGAAAACGCGATATTGAACCTGTGCATCAATGCGCGCGACGCTATGCCTCATGGAGGTCGGCTCCAGATCCAAATCAGCAAGGCCCGCGTTGATACCTCGGATGGCGCTACAGCGCTGAACGCAGGGCAATACGCACTTTTCCGGATATCTGACACCGGGACGGGGATGCCACAAAGCGTGCTTGAGCGCGCTTTCGACCCATTCTTCACCACCAAACCCTTGGGCTCTGGAACCGGCCTGGGCCTCTCGATGGTCTATGGTTTTGCCCAGCAATCATCGGGCGAAGCCCGGATCGAATCAGTTATGGGGAAAGGCACTACGGTGAGCCTTTTCCTGCCATTGCACCACAGTCAAGCCACAACTGTTGATGTCAGCGTACCCATCAGTATGGAACACGATTTCCAGGCACATAACGCAAGGGTAATCGTGGTCGACGACGAGGATGCTATTCGGGACCTTATTGGCGAGACGCTGGAAGAAGTCGGCTATCAAGTCACCAAGGCTGGAACCGCTGCACAAGCACTGCGGGAGTTGGAAGAACAAGCAGAGGCAGCGTTACTGATCGCGGACATCGGCCTGCCCGGCAGTATGAGTGGCGATGAATTGGCGGTGATCGCTCTCGAAAAATGCCCTACGCTCAAAGTTCTTTTCATTTCCGGCTTCTTGGAAAATGCTGTCCCGGCGATCGCACTTAAAAGCGGCCAGACCGAACTCCTGCTAAAGCCCTTTGCCCTAAAAGAGCTTAAAGCAATTGTGCAGCGTTTAATCTCTCAACGATGAGCAGGCTCGACACCTCAGGTATACGCCGAGCAATTCGCAACCTTCGTGCCTTGCCCGCGAAGCCAATGACTGCATCTTTCAAAGTTGGCGAACTACCGCTAGCCAATCACGTTGCTCACATTGCGTTCTGCCGAGCGCTACTCCTTGATCGAATAGCACACAGCCGCATCGACGTAGGATTACGACAACCGTGCAGATGCATCCTGTTGGCGCCAGAAAGCGATGGGGTGATGTGTTTCAGGTAGCCCTGTAAGCGAAGGATGGGCTTCTTGCTTGCAGAGTTTGAGCTTCAGTTCGGAAAGCGTCCGCCTTTGGCCGAACACTGCCGATCACTAAAGGTAGAAACCGACCACAAGCGACCTTTAAACGAGGTCTGTTGACACATTTGCTCATTCAGGGGCAATTCATACAAAAAGAACGTGTACAAACTTAAATTTGTGTACAGCTTTTTTCTTCAGTGACGATATAGGTGGCGAGGTGCCATGGATAGGGCCCGCAACAATTATGAGTCCAATTACCATGACTACCTTCTTTGGAATGCGCCGTGATCGTCGCGCGATAAAACAATTGGTGACTGCGATTACTCGCGGTGTACCGCCAAAAGTAGACGGATGCGCTGAAGCAGTTGCAGTCCTTGATGCCTGGAGGGCGTTTGATTCACTCGATCGCAGTTCCAGATCCCGTATACAGGAGCTTGAGCAGGAATTGGAAGCAGCTCGTGAGCTACTTCGCGACGCAGCATCGTCCGCTTCTGCACACGAGATCAGATTCGACCTTGTGAACCGCGCTTCCAGCGAAGGGCTGTGGGATATGGAGGTAGTCGCCGGCGACCCCGTGAATCTTAAAAATCGTTTTTGGTGGTCTCAGCAACTACGCAACCTTCTGGGGTTCAGCGATGAGCGCGACTTCCCAAATGTTCTAGCGAGTTGGGCTGATCGCCTGCATCCGCAGGATAAGCAAGCCACTCTTGACGCTTTCACCCGCCATCTGAACGATAAATCCGGGCACACCCCTTACAAGGTGAAAAATCGGCTTGCGATGAAGGACGGCTCATACCGCTGGTTCTATGCACAAGGAGAAACGCTGCGGGATGATCGAGGTATGCCTATACGCGTAGCGGGTTCTCTGCGTGACATCCATGATCAGCTTGAGCGAGACGAAGAGCACGATGTGATCATCACCAGGTTCGAACTGGCCAGGGAAATGCTCTCGGACGGTTTGTGGGATATGGAAGTTATCGCGGGTGACCCGGCAAATCCAAAGAACCCATTCTGGTGGTCTCCTCAATTCAGACGATTGCTTGGATTTGAAACCGTGGAGGAGTTCCCTGATGTCTTGGATAGCTGGGCATCCAGGCTGCACCCGGATGATAAGGAGCAAAGCCTAAAAGCCTTTGGAGCTCACCTGAACGACCGGTCTGGGAGGACGCCCTTTGATATCGAGTATCGGCTAAAGATGAAGAGCGGTGAATATCGATGGTTCAGAGCTCGAGGTCAGACTCGGCGCGACGCCTCCGGCTCGCCGCTTCGGGTGGTAGGGGCCCTTGTGGATGTCCATCTGCAGCACGAGCAGGAAGCGCTAAGACAGGCAGAGGTCGCGCATCAGCAGACGCTTGAGGAAAACATCGCTCAATTGTCTCAGATAGTTGGGACTATACAGAGCATTGCGAACCAGACAAATCTCCTGGCACTGAACGCGGCGATCGAGGCCGCGCGCGCTGGCGAAGCGGGTCGTGGCTTCGCGGTCGTTGCCGACGAGGTTCGCAAGCTCGCGACTCGCACTACAGAAGCAACCGAACAAGCTGCCGGAATGATCGCCCGCTAACTACTGCTCTGTTTAATCCAAGCTGGGGCGATATTCGCCCATCTGCTCGCTGCCTCGGTACGTACTAAGTAAATTACAGTAGACAACCAACGGCAGTGAGCTCGAGCATCCATTACCCATCCAGATATGAACCATCTGTTGGGAATTTATTCAGGGCGCTCTGTATCGTTGCTGATTATTGTAGAGCCCTGAATGACCTCCGGGAGGTGACATGTCATCAGCGTCCGCTTCTGGCCGATTACTGCCTGTCGCGACCGACTGAAAACGACCCAAAGCGGTCTTTCGCTTACCACAGGCATTGCTTCAATCGACTGGATCGCCGAACAGATGGGACGCACCAATGGCAATATGATCCGTCAGCACTATGGGACCTGGATCAACGAGGACGGGCCGGACGTGGTAGGGATGCTACAGCTGGCATTGAAGCTATCGCCGGTTACAGCTCCACACAGAATCCGCGCAACCCCACCGCATCGGCAAATTGTCCTACCGCCGTCAGGCTGGCCCAGATGCGTAGCGTTTCGCGGCGCGAGCGTACCGCCAACCAGCGGCTGCCAGCGCCGCCCAGGCGGATGGCCAGTGTCCACTTGTCCTCCTGGTGACTGACCAGCGTATCGCGCACCGCGCCGCCCTCCACTAGGGCGCGCAGGGCTTCTTCATGAATGCCTTGGGGCATGATTAAGCGTGCCTTCTGACTTGAACGATAAAGTCACTAACCTGCGCCGGTGTCAGGCAATTCAGTTTCCCGAAGGTCGCCAGGTGCTGAATCATTGCTTCATGACTGCCGGGTTGCCGGGCGATCATGCGACGGCAGGTCTTTTCCAGGATCAATCGCGCCATCTGCGGGTTCTCGACCTTCGTCGCATCGAAGGCCAGCGCGATGGCGGTGGCCAGCTCGCCCAGGTCCGGGTCCTTGTGTTGCAGCGCCCTGAGCGCATTCATCTGCCGTGCGGTGATGGGTAGCGACACGTCTCTCGTCCTTAGCGATCATGCTCAGCCGTTATCAAGGGTAATGGTAGACCAGGCTCCGGGGGGCTGGTTTCCGTCAAGCGCAAAAAAGCCCGCCGGAGCGGGCCTTGATGTGGGAGGCCATTGAACATAGGGCGCGTTATTGGAAGCGCTCTATAACAGCCAAAGGCTAATGGCGCTTCGGTCCGTCGAGCGTTCCAGCAGGCGGTGGAGGCCTCCGGAAAGGTTCCATTTCAGCCGAAGCCCTATACCCTCCGCTACCCGAATATGTGCGCAAAACAAATAGCTCACATTTACTTTTTCGCTGACTCTATTGTTTTCGATGTCCCGCCAGTATGCACATTTTCTGTAAGCGGATGGCGAACACACCTTCGGAACTCACACATTCATGAATGAAAATTGCGCCCACGTTTAAGCGGACACAATACAAACTTATATTGTGCTGACCTACAATCGGAATTGCCTTACCAATGTATTAAACGAAATTGCTAACTGCGATAGCTCGTGACTAGAAGCGCTGGTTTGGTTGGCACCCGCCGCCGTCTGCGTCGATAGATCCTGAATGTTAACCAGGTTGCGATCCACCTCTCGCGCTACTTGAGCCTGCTCCTCTGCTGCGCTTGCTATCACCAGGTTTTGCTCATTGATCTGGCTAACGCCTTTACTGATCCGCTCTAGTGCCAGGCCGGCTTCAGTGGCAAGTAATTGAGTGCTGCGCACGAGGTTTTGACTTTTCTCCATCGCCTGCACCGCATCGTCAGCACCGCCACGAACCCTGCTGATCATAGCCTCGATCTCGCCAGTGGATGTCTGGGTACGGTGTGCCAAAGCACGTACTTCGTCGGCCACTACAGCAAAACCACGACCTTGCTCACCAGCACGTGCGGCCTCAATCGCAGCATTAAGAGCGAGCAGATTGGTCTGCTCAGCGATACCACGGATGACGTCCAATACCTTGGTAATGTCGTGGATCTGTCCGGCCAATGCCTCGACTCGCTGTGTGGAGTCAGTAATTTCCTCTGTCACAGTATTGATAGCCGTTACAGCCTGCTGTACCTGCTTCTGCCCTTTCAATGCGTCTTCAGCAGTCTGGCTGGAGATCTGAGATGTGCTGGCTGCGTTGCGCGCCACTTCTTCCACTGCAGCCGTCATCTCGTTGACCGCAGTAGCAGCTTGTAGGATTTCGTCGTTTTGTCGCACCAGTCCACGCGCGCTGTCCTCTGTAACCGCAGTCAATTCTTCAGCTGCGGAAGCCAGTTGGTTCGAGGCGTCGGCAATTTGCTGCACGGTGCCTTTGAGGTTGCTTTGCATAACGGACAGAGACTGCAACAACTGGCCAGTTTCATCGGTGCCCCGAACCTCGATGGCCTGGGTCAGATCGCCTTTAGCTACGCGCTCTGCACCTTCGACCGATAGGTAAATCGGACGGGTAATCATGCGAGTGACGATCATTCCAAGTACGCCGGCACACAGCATGGCGATCAGGCAGCCCACGATCAGCACCCAAGTCACTTGGTTGTTAGTGCTTTCGCCTGCTTTCGCGACATCGAGAGCCTGGCGACTGTTGGACTCGATCATGATCTTGATCTCAGCAATGAGTTTGAGGTAAGGCGGTGTAACGTTGTGTGTAGCGAGCCTTCGAGCCTGTTCAATATCGCCACTTTTTAGCGCAGCGAAACCCAAATCCACAGCAGCAATGTAGGCCGGCCAGTCACGTTCGAAATCGTCGCCCGCAGCCCGTTCGTCTGCCTCTAGCGGGGTGGCACGGTAAGTTTTGAATGCATCTTGAGCCTCGGACTGATTATCGCGGTACGACTGGATAACGGCGTTGATATCGTCATCGCTGGCGTTCGCAGCTGTCAGCACAATGGCCTTAAAAAAGTCACGGTTGGTGGCAATGGCGTTTGCCATGATTGCGTCGGTTTTCTGGATCGATACCATGTTGTTGGTCACAGTATCTTGCAGTTGGCCATACAGCTTGGCGATGCCGGACTGACCCAGTGCTGCCACAACAACAGTGATCAACGCGCATAGACCAAATGCAGTTAGTAGCTTGGACTTCAGTTTCAGACTTCTCAGCCAAGACATAGGGATTACTCATTAGGAGATCAAAGGGAGTTAGAAGCGTCGTTTCCTTGAAGAGAATAGCGGCAGGGGCGAAGTAAACTTTAATACTCACAAAGTCATGCACCTTGCTACGATGCACGACGAGGGTAAGCGTACTGGGGATACGCCTTGCGTAGGTCAGCTAAGCACCCACTAATGCGGCAGCAGTTGCTCGATCTCGCTGGCTTTCTGCGTCGGCAACCGCATCAGAACATCCTTGAGATACGCATACGGATCATGCCCGTTCATGCGCGCCGACTGGATCAGGCTCATGATCGCCGCCGCCCGTTTACCGCTGCGCGGCGATCCAGCGAAAAGCCAGTTCGACCTACCGAGCGCCCACGGCCTGATCTGGTTTTCCACGGCATTGTTATCGATGGGCACAGCACCATCATCCAGGTAGCGCGTCAGCGCTACCCAGCGTTTCAAGCTGTAATCCAGTGCCTTGGCTATGGCCGATCCCTCGGGTACAAGCGCGCGTTGAGCGATCATCCACTCATGCAACTTTTCCGCGATGGGCACCGCCATTTCCTGGCGTAATCGCCAGCGATCTTCATCGCTCATGTCCTTGGCCTGCCGTTCGACTTCGTACAAGCCGCCAATGGAGTGCAGCGCCTGTTCGGCCAACTGGCTTTTGTTCGCCACATGCAGGTCGAAAAACTTGCGCCGAGCATGGGCCATGCAGCCGATTTCGGTGATGCCCTGCTCGAAGCCAGCTTTGTAGCCTGCGAAGTCATCGCAGACCAGCTTGCCGTTCCAGGTGCCCAAGAAGTTGCGTGCGTGTTCACCCGCACGGCTGGGGCTGAAGTCGTACACCACGGCTTTGAGGGCCGAGAACGGCGTGCTGCTGTAGGCCCAAACGTAGGCGCGGTGGGTTTTCTTCTCGCCGGGCGCCAGCATTTGTACCGGCGTTTCATCGGCGTGAACCACGCGCTGGGCCAGCACCACTTCGCGCAGCGCATCGACCAGCGGTTGCAGTTGTACGCCGGTTTGGCCGACCCACTGAGCCAGCGTCGAGCGCGGGATCGCCAGGCCGGCACGGCCGAAGATCTTTTCCTGCCGGTACAGCGGAAGATGGTCGGCGAACTTGGCCACCATCACGTGGGCCAACAAGCCGGCAGTGGGGATGCCCTTGTCGATCACCTGTGCCGGTACCGGCGCTTGAATCAGTGTTTCGCACTGACGGCAGGCCCATTTGCCACGTACATGTTGCTCAACAGTGAACACGCCCGGCGTGTAATCCAGCTTCTCACTGACGTCTTCGCCGATGCGCTGAAGTTGGCAGCCGCAGGAGCACTGAGTGCTCTCTGGCTCGTGATGAATCACGGTACGAGGAAACTGCGGTGGCAACGCTGCAAGCTTGGGTTGTTGGCGTGGCTCGTCCAGTGCCGGGGCGGGACGAAGTGCTTTCAACTCGGCATCAATGGCTTCGAGATCGGTGCTGAGCAAGTCATCCAGCAAACTGCCTTGCGCCGGGCTGATCTGCTCACTGCGCTTGGCAAACTTGTGGCGTTTAAGGATGGCGATCTCGTGAGAGAGCTGCTCGATGACGGTCTTGTCGCGGCGGCTCTCTCGGCCCATGGTGTCGACCTTCGACAACAACTGCGCAGCGAGTGCGCGCAGTTGATCGGACGTCATTTGGTCGAGATTGGGCGAGAAGGTCATGCCGTGGATTTTACCAAAGCCGCCCACCAGACACAGCTAAAAGACCCGATTCAGAGCAACGTAATTACGCCGTTAGCACCGACCCGCTGCCAAGGCAGGCCCAGCAACAGCGCCTGAAGTTGCTCTGCGTCGAGTTCAACTTCGTGGCCTCGATGCGTGCCGGGCCAATGAAACTTACCTCGGTTCAGGCGGCGCGCTGCCAGCCAGATACCCACGCCATCGTGCACCAGTACTTTCATCCGATTGGCGCGGCGATTGGCGAACAGATAAGCGCAGTGCGGCTTCGCCGCACCGAACACCGCGACCACGCGGGCCAGCGCTGTGTCTGTGCCGGCGCGCATGTCCATTGGCTCGGTGGCAAGCCAGATGGTGTCGATGCGGATCATTGCGAAAGGCTGCGGATGAAGCGTGCGCAGCCATCCGGGTCGGAGACGGGCCATTTGACCGTGATGGTTTGAGCGCCCAGCGGCAATGCGATCACCACCGCCTCGTCAGCATGCCGCTTGGGCATGGTTTGCAGTGGTACGAATGCTGGAAGTGGCGCAACCGCCTTGTAGCGGTATATCGGCAGCCACTTGCGGATGACGTTGGCGTTGATACTGTGGCTGATGGCGACACTGGAAACTGAGGCTCCGGGTTGCAGGCATTCCTGCACGACCTGGGCTTTGAAGGGCTTCGGGTAAGAGCTTCGTTGGCGCATGGAAATCCTGGCGATAAGGGTGATCGCGTCCGCAAAAATAGACGGACACCATCGTCCTTAATGCTGGAGTTCGGTAGGTGTGTTCACCGCACGCTTACGCGGCATCGCTGTGATGATGCTCTTTCCGACATCGTCCTGCCTAAGTTGAGTGCTTTTGGTACAGCGGTGGTGCTCAGGGTGAGATCGTAAGTCCCGAGTGCCTGCCTTTGGCCGAGAGCGGGAATTAGGAATAGCCCGCATCCGGCCAATAGCTGCCTGTCGGGACCGGCTGAAATCGACCCGAAGCGGCTGTTCATGAGTGAGTTCTGTCGTCCAAAAACGGAAGCCAAGAATGTCTACGAAAACCAGGGTGATTCAAATTGCCTTGAGCGGCTGGGAGCTACTCGGAACCTAAGAGCTTTCTAACCTCGGCGATGATCAAATCGATATTGAATGGCTTTGCCAATACTGCATCAAACAGATCCGATCTCTGCATACCGATGTGTGCCTGAGCACCGCTCATCAAGATGATCGGCAAATCGTTAGCGGAAGGAAGTGCTCGCACAGATGTAGCGAATTCTAGACCGTCCATGACCGGCATCATAAAGTCGGTAATTGGATTAGCCCCTACAAAACCGGACACCAACTCCCCGTTAAATTGATGCTGCCGCCAAGCGCCTGAACTCCCTCGGTGAGCGATATTTCAAGGCGCTGTGTGGATGCTGCTCGTTGTAATGCTCGAAGGCAATTGCCAGGTTACGCAGCGCCGTTTCTCTATCTGGTTTGGGCATATGCGCCACGTAGTCACGCTTGATAGTCTTTACGAAGCTCTCGGCCATGCCGTTGCTTTGCGGGCTACGCACCGGTGTCGTTACCGGTTGCAAACCGATCTGCCGGGCAAATGCGCGCGTCTGTTCAGCGGTGTATGCCGAACCGTTGTCGCTTAACCACTGCACTGGCGTAGTCGGCAGTTGGTCACCAAAACGCTTCTCTACGCTTTCCAGCATCAAGTCGCGGATATCATCGCCACTGTACCCGGTCGGGCTCGCGACCCAGCCGATGGCTTCACGGTCACAGCAGTCCAGGGCGAAGGTCACGCTCAGTTTGGCGCCATCCTCGCATCGGAACTCAAAGCCGTCCGAGCACCAACGCGTATCGCTGGTTTTCACGGCAATACGGCCTTCGTGCCGACGCGGCACGCCGGGCTGTTTGATCCGGCGCTCAAGCAGCAGGTTGTGATCACGCATGACCCGGTAAACCCGCTTTACATTGATCGCAGGGAGTCGTTGCTTTTCTCGTGCACGGCGCAGTAATCCCCAGACGCGACGGTAGCCATAGCTGGGCAGCTCGCTGACCTGTTGCTGAATTTCGACTACCAACTCAGCGTCATTCACAGGCCTGCTTCGCCGTACTCTGGGCGATAGCGATTGCTTGATCCGAACCGTTAATTGCGAGCGCGCCACACCGAGACATTTGCTGACCAGCTTCACTGGTCGTCCCCCGGCAACAAGGGTGAGTGCGCAATCCATTTTCGCGACCGGGCGATCTCTACGGCCTCTTTTAGAACTTCGGCTTCCATCGTCTTCTTGCCCAGCATCCGCTGCAATTCGCGGATCTGCTTGAGCGCATCGGTCAGTTCCGACGCCGGTACAACGGCTTCGCCAGCACTGACCGCCGACAAGCTTCCGTCCTGGTAAAGCTTGCGCCACAGGAACAGCTGGTTGGCGTTGATGCCGTTGCGTCGGGCCACTACGGACACGCTTTGTCCCGGTTCAAGGCTCTCGCGAACCATTGCCAGTTTCTGGTCGGTGCTCCAGCGACGCCGGCGCTCCTGGCCGAGCAATTCGCCACCCTTATTATTGCTGTTAGTCATAAACATACCCGTTTGCCTATCCCTTATCTTAAGGGGGGAACGGTGTCCTGTCTTTCATGGGGCTCGTTCA
>NZ_CVTV01000051.1:0-347 GCF_900004865.1 Pseudomonas sp. 37 R 15
CGCAGGCGTCGTAGCCGTAGCGCAAGGTGCCCCAGCCTTGATGTTCGGCAGTGAGGCGGTTTTGTTTGTCGTACTCGTAGGCCAGCGCCCAGTGACCGTCTTCGACGCTGAGGAGGTTGCCTTGGCGGTCGTAGGCATAATCAATAATGCTGTCATCGGGCAGAGTTTTTCGTACGAGGCGACCGGCATGGTCGCGCTCGTATTGGGTAACGAGCTGACTACCGTCGTCGCCGTGTTCGGTCTTTTCCAGCAGGTTGCCGTTGAGGTCGTAGGCGTAGGCAGTGCGTTGGCCGTCGAAGCCGGTTTCCTGTCGGATCAGGCCGTTGGGGTGGTAGTCCAGTTGATAG